>NZ_LHOZ01000019.1:0-30767 GCF_001297205.1 Frigoribacterium sp. RIT-PI-h
TCGCCCCCTGCGGCCGGATCCGACGCCTCAGTACCAGTTGTTCGCGACCGAGTGCGCCCACGCGGAGCACATGGTGCCGTAGCTGCTCTGGATGTACGAGATGCCCCAATCGACCTGGGTGCGGTAGCTCGTCTGCCAGTCCAGCCCGAACGAGGCGCTCTTGTTGCCTGGCGCCGACTGGGGGGTGCCGTAGGGCCGGCTGGCCGGGTGGGCCGGCGGTGGGCGCTCCGGCAGCGGCTACGCGTGGCGCCGTGATGCACCGGGCGGCTCAGCGGCGGCGGGCCCGGGCCGACCAGCGACCCTCGGCCCGCTCGATGACGAGCGGGTGGTCGAAGGCGCCCGACACGAGGTCGGACGTCAGCACCTCGTCGGCCGGGCCGGTGGCGAAGACCTCGCCGTCGCGCAGCAGCAGGGCGTGCGACGTGCTGCTCGGCAGGTCTTCCAGGTGATGGGTGACGGTGACCGACGCCATCCCGGGGTGGGCCGTGCGCAGCTCGTCGACGGTGTCGAGCAGGTGTTCCCGCGCCGCGACGTCGAGCCCCGTGGCCGGTTCGTCGAGCAACAGCAGGGCCGGCTGCGAGACCAGGGCGCGAGCGATCAGTGCCCGACCACGTTCGCCCTGGGACAGCACGCTCCACCGTGCAGGCATGCGGGACGAGAGGCCGACGCTGGCGACGAGGTCGACGCCCCGCGCCTCCTGCTCGCCGGCGGGGGACCAGCGGGGCACCGGGTCGCTGCTGCCGGTGAAGCCGGTCAGCACGACCTCGAGCACGGTGTTGTCGCCCACCATGCGGTGGCGGGGGTCGACGTGGCCGATGTGGCGGCGCAGCTCGCTCAGCTCGACGCGTCCGGGGCGGCGGCCGGGGACGTCGCCCGTGCCCGCGGTCGGGGGGCCGAGCGGACCGCACAACGGCAGCAGCGGGGTCTTGCCGGCCCCGTTGGGGCCGCTCAGCGCCCAGTGCTGCCCGGCGTCGACTCGCAACGACACGTCGTGCAGCAGATCACGACCGCCCCGGGTCACCCGCGCGTCGACGACGTCGAGCACGGGCGGCACCGGGGCGGCCGCGGGGGGAGCTGAGGTCACGCGCGGTAGATGCCCGCCTCGCGCACCTGGTCGAAGAGGCCCTGCAGGCGCGCGGGCTGCTCGCGCACGGCGGTGGCCGCCGCCTCGGCGTCGTCCGCCTTGACGGCGTCACGGAACGCCACGGTGAAAGCGTGAGCCTGCGGGTAGTCGAAGATGCCGTTGGCCGACGGGCGACGCAGCAGCAGCAGGAGGCGCGGGCCGGTGTTCGACCACAGGCGCGTCAACGACTCGCTGTCGGCCGCGGCCAGCAGGATCTCGTTGGCCCGCACGAGGCCCGCGATGTCTTCTTCCTTCTTCGCCTTGAAGGCCTTGGCCCGGGTGTCGAGCAGGCCGACGACCTCGGCACGCTGGGCCTTGTCGAGCTTGGGCACGGCGCGCTCGACGAACAGCGACCACACGGCGTAACCGACGTCGACGGTGTCGACGAACTCGTCGTACGAGGGGTCGACGATGCGCGTGTAGCGGTTGGCCTCGATGTCGACCAGGGCCTGGTCGGCGAGCTTGGCGATGGCCTCGCGGACGGGCGTGCGGGAGACGCCGAGCCAGGCGACCAGCTGGTCGTCGTTCAGGCGTTCGCCGAACTCGAGGGTGCCGTCGATGATCGCGGCGAACATCTTGTCGTAGACGACGTCGCGCAGCAGGCGGCGGGGAGCGGGAGTCTGGTCGTCGTTCTGAGGGATCGGCATCGGGGGCCTCCGTCGTGTGTGCGGATGGGTGGCGACGGTCGACGGTGCGGGACACCGCGGTCGGTCGGGTTCGTCGACCCGGCCCTGAACCGGTCGCCGACATGTCGAGCATAAACCCGTGGGCTGAGTACGTATGGGTGATCCGGAGTTCTAGATTCGCGGTCCGCCCACGCGCACGACTGTCCGGCCCCGGGTCCGACCCGCCAGGATCGCCTCGCCGGCGTCCACGACGTCGGCCAGGGCGACCTCGTCGGTCATCGAGTCGAGCACGTCGAGGTCGAGGTCTCGCGCCAGCCGGTCCCAGGCGCGCTGCCGCAGCTCGAGCGGCGCCTCCACCGAGTTCACGCCGGCCAGGGTCACGCCCCGCAGGATGAAGGGCAGCACCGTCGTCGGCAGGTCGGCCCCCTGGGCGAGCCCGCAGGCCGTCACGGTGCCGCCCCAGCGGGTCTGCGCCAGGACGGTGGCGAGGGTGTGGCTGCCGACCGAGTCCACGCCGCCGGCCCAGCGGGCCCGCTGCATCGGCTTGCCCGCGCCGGACAGCTCGTCGCGGTCGATCAGGGTGGAGGCCCCGAGCGAGCGGAGGTAGTCGCCCTGCTCGGCGACGCGACCCGAGGAGGCGCTGACCGAGTACCCGAGGCGGCTCAGCACCGCGATCGCCACCGACCCGACGCCTCCGGCCGCCCCGGTCACCACGACGTCGCCGTCGTCGGGACCGACGTCACGTTCGAGCCGGAGGACGCTGAGCATCGCCGTGAAACCCGCCGTGCCGATGGCGGCGGCCCGCCGACCCTCGATGCCGCGGGGCAGCAGCACGGCGCTGCCCGGGTCGACGACGACGCGCTCGGCGAAGCCGCCGGGCCTGGTCTCGCCGTGGCCGGCACCGTTGACGAGCACCTCGTCGCCCGGTGCGAAACGGGACGAGCCCGAGGACGCCACGACGCCGACCAGGTCGATGCCGGGCACGAGTGGATCGACCCGGGCCACCCCGGGGTCGCCGCGCAGGGCGAGCCCGTCCTTGTAGTTGACGCCCGACCAGGTGACGTCGACGACGACGTCACCTGGTCCGGCGATCGGTTCGTCGAGCTCTCTCAGCTCGGCGGCCCTGCCCTTCTCGACCACGATCGCACGCATGCGACCGAGGCTACGCGGGCGCGATCAGGCGAGGCCAGGGGCGGTCAGGCGCGATCGACGGGGCCGGACGCACCGGCCTTGCCCCCGAGGAAGCCCCCCAGCGCGCTGACGAGGTCGAGCCCGGTCGTGGCCTTCACGACGTCCTGCAGCTGCGTCATGTTGTTGGCGACGGACTTGGTCAGCTCGTTGGCGCCGTCCGGCGACACCACCGTCAGGGCGTCGATGTTGCCCATCGGGGCCGCCATCTCGCGGGCGATCTCGGGGAGGCGCGAGATGACCTGTGACGCGAGCGCCGCCTGGCCGAACTTGCCCTGCGCCTCGGCCAGGGCGTCGACCGCCTCGGCCTCGGCGAGACCCTTGGCCTTGATCGCCGCGGCCTCGGCCCGACCGGCCGCCTCGACGGCCGCGGCCTCGTTCTCGGCCGCGTTGCGGGCGGCGTCGGCGGGCGGGGTGCGGCGGACCGCCTCGGCCGCGACGGCGGCGTTGGCCGCGTCGCGCTCGGCCTCGGCGTTCTGCACGGACGCGTAGGCCGCGGCCTCGGCGGGCTGACGGACCTCGATGTTGAGTCGCTCCTGGTTGACCTTGGCCTGCTCGGCGACGGCGATGCTCTCTTGTTCGGCGACCAGCTTGTCTTGCATGGCCCGGGCGAGCTCACCGGCGGCGGCGGCCTCGGCCTGTGCCCGGTCGGTCTCTGCCTTGATCTGGGCCTGGCGCACGTCGAGCTGCAGCTGGCGCTCGGCCGTCTGCTGGGTGTTGCCGATGCGGGCCAGGGCGGCGATGCGCTCGGCCTCGGCTTCGGCGACGTCGGCGTTCTGCTTGGCGACGGCGGCCTCGGCACGCCCGCGGTCGGCCAGGTACGTGCTGCCGGGCGTCTCGATCTCGCGGATGTTCATCGTCTCGATCTGGAGGCCGAGCTCCGCGAGCTCGCCCTTGGTCTCGTTCACGGCGTCGGCCGCGAGCCGCGAGAAGTTCTTGACGAGGTCGTCGACCGGCTGGCCGCCGATGAGACCGCGGATCGACCCCTCGAGCGACTGCTGCACGATGACGGGCAGCTGCTGCTGCTGCAGCAGGTAGCGCTGGGCGGCGCGACGCACCCCGTCTTCGGTGCCGGTCACCTTGAAGTTGACGGTCGCCTTGACCGCGGTGCGGATGTAGTTGGCGTCGATCGCCTGCACCTCGACCGGGGTCTGGTACTGCTCGAGCGACAGTTTGAAGCCCTCTTGGAAGATCGGCCAGACGAAGGTGCGGCCGCCGATGATGACCTTCTGCGGGCTGGAGATGCCGCCGCCCTCGGAGCGTTCGGCGCCACGGCCGACCACGATCAACGCCTCGTTCGGCGGGACGCGGCGGACGCGGCTGGCGACGAACGACAGCAGGGCGAGCACGATGACGACGGCGACGACGATGGCGACGACGCTGACGTTGGAGGAGATGAAGTCCACGGGGCTTCCTTTCAGTTGGTCTGGGGATCACGTGACGCGGAGGCCCCGTCGGCGTCGAGCGCCTCGACCTGCACGCGCGGGCCGTTCTCGGCCACGACACGGACGCGGACGCCGCGCTCGATGCGCGTGTCGCTGGTCGCGAGCCGCCGTTCGAGCTCGCGGACGTCGTCGAGCCGCACCTCGCCGCCGGCCGGGCCGGTGGCCTCGGTCGTGACGCCGACGAACCCGACGGGCGACCAGTGGCCACCGCTCTCGCGACGCGTCACACGGCGGACGACGAGCTGGATCAGCACGAGGGCGACGAGAGCCATGCCGACGGCGACGGCGTACGTCCACCCCGCCGCGAGGTCGGTCTGCGACGTGACGACCCCGGCGAGCCCGAAGATGGCCAGGGCCGCGCCCAGGGCGACGCCCGAGACGAGCCCGTCACCGACGTCGAAGACGTCGAGCAGGTCGCCCACGACGATGCTGACGAGCAGGAGCAGGAGTCCGATCGCCCCCACCACGATGAACGTGATCATGTGTCGAGCCTGTCAGAGTCCGGCCGCGCGCACATCGCCTGAGCGACGGACCCGGGACGACGCCGGGGTGGCCGACCCTGGGGACGAGCCGACGACGGCTTCGCGGGGACCCCGTCCACGCCGTGCCCGCCCCCGATCCGGCTCCCGTCAACCGAAGAGGATCGCGGCCTCGTCGTAGCGGGTCTGCGGGACGACCTTGAGGCTGTCGAGGGCCTCCTCGAACGAGACGTGGACGATCTCGGTGCCTCGCAGGGCCACCATGCGACCCCAGCGTCCCTCGACCACCGCGTCGCTCGCCGCCATGCCGAGTCGCGTGGCGAGCACGCGGTCGTAGGACGTGGGCGTGCCGCCGCGTTGGATGTGCCCCAGCGTGGTGGCGCGGGTCTCGATGCCCGTGCGCTCCTCGATGACGGGGGCGAGGCGCTCACCGATGCCGCCGAGGCGCGGCCGGCCGAAGGCGTCCAGGCCGCGCTCGGAGTGCACGTCGCTCTCGTGGTCGGGCACGAAGCCCTCGGCGACGACCACCAGCGGTGCGCGCCCCCGGTCGTAGGCCGACTGCACCCACTCGACGATCTGGTCCATGCTCGTCGCCTGCTCGGGGATGAGGATCGCGTGGGCGCCCGCGGCCATGCCCGAGTGCAGGGCGATCCACCCCACGTGCCGCCCCATGACCTCGGCGACCATGCAACGGCTGTGCGAGTCGCCCGTGGTGCGCAGGCGGTCCATGGCGTCGGTGGCGATCTGGACCGCGGTGTCGAAGCCGAAGGTGTAGTCGGTCGCCCCCAGGTCGTTGTCGACGGTCTTGGGAACGCCGACGATCTTGAGCCCGGCGTCCGTCAGCCGCTTGGCCGCGGCCAGCGTGCCCTCTCCGCCGATCGCGACCATGGCGTCGATGCCGAAGCGCTCCATGTTCTCGGCGATGCGGTCGACGCCGCCGTCGCCCTCGAACGGGTTCGTGCGACTCGTCCCGAGGATCGTGCCACCCTGCTTGGCGATGCCCTGGATCTCTTTGCGGGTGAGGGGCATCACGTCGCCGTCGACGACACCGCGCCAGCCGTCGCGGAAACCGACGAACTCCTGTCCGTGGATCTGCGTGCCCTTGAGCACGGCGCCGCGGATGACCGCGTTGAGACCGGGGCAGTCGCCACCGCTGGTGAGGATTCCGATTCGCATCGAGGGGCTCCATCGCATCGAAGGGCCCGATCGACGGGCCGAGGTCGAGACCATCATGGACCACGAGGAGGCGCGACACCTGTCCACGGGGCCGGTCGCCGCCCTGCCCGGTCGCGCAGGCGGCCGTACTACCCTCGCCTCCATGAGCAACGAGCAGCCGGGGCGTCCGCCGTCGCCGTGGGCACGCTTCGCCCGGCCGACGCCGACCGAGCCCGACCGGGGCGAGTTCCCGTTCGGTCCCCCTCGGCCGGTGCACCCCGAGACGGCCGCGGCCGACCACGCCTGGCCGCTCGACCACTCCGGTGCCCCGCAGCAGCACGTCGGTCAGCAGCCGTTCTTCCCCCAGCCGGTCGGGGCGCAGCCCGCCGTGCAGCAGACCGCAGCGCCCACGTGGGACTCCGACGGTCGTCAGGTCTGGGGGCCGGCGCCCGGGGCGGCACCCGCCGCCGGGTCCGGGAACGCCGGCCTCGGCTCGTACTTCTCCCCCGCCGACGACGACTGGTCGTCGGCGCCGCCCCGCACCGACGACGGGGGCCGCGGTCTCGCGATCGCGTCGATCGTCTTCGGCGTCTTCTTCGCGCCCCTCGGCCTCATCTTCGGCATCGTGGCCGCGCGACGCGCCCGGGCCGCCGGCCGACCGGCCACCCTCGCCCTGACCGGCATGGTGATCGCCTCGATCGTCATCGTCCTGAGCCTCGCGTACGCCATCGCGGCACTCGACTACTACTCGCAACTCGCGACGGCCTGCGCACAGCTCGGCCCGGGCGACTACGTGAACGGCGACGGCCAGACCGTCCCCTGCGGCTGATCCGGCCGTCCACCGCACGGCATCGGCCACCGCCCGACACCGGACGTGGGCCGACCCCGGACGCGGGCCGTCGGACGCGGGCGGTCGGGGGCGCGGGCCGTCCCGCACGACCCGCGCCGCGCCTCCTCGGCTAGAGCGAGACGGTGCCGGTGTCGGCGACGTTCTTCGGGTGCCCACCGGTGACGGCCGCCTTGGCGTACTTGAACAGGGTGACGGCCTTCGGCTCGTTGCTGATCCAGTACTCGGCCGTGTCGACGTCGACCTCGAGCAGGGCGACGCTCGGGTCGTCGCGGCCCTGGTCGAACCAGGCCTCGGCGCCGGTCGTCCACAGTTCGTCGACGAGCGCGGAGTCCTTCACGATCGTCGCCTTGCCCGCGAGCGACAGGTAGCCCTTGCCGGTCTCGACGGCGACGTTCACCTGCGGGTGCGCCTTGACGTCGTCGACCTTCGGGGAGGGGTCACGCGTGAAGAAGTACACCTTGCCGTCGAAGTCGCGGTCGACGATCGCGGGGGGCCGACTCACGAGGTGGCCGTGGCTGCTCTGCGTGGTGAGGATGCCGATGCGGCCCGCGTCGAGGACCTCGCCGATCTTCTTGGTGTCGTTGGTCTCAGTCATGCCGGGGACCCTACGCCGGAGGTCCGCCGGCGGTCACAGCACCGGCGGTCACCGCCGAGGAGGCGCGGTGCCGGTCGCAGGTCACGTCGCCTCGCGCACCGCACCCCTCGCAGGCGACCAGTTGCTCCCGGCACTGCACGTCGACGCAGTTCTGCATCCGACTGGTCGCGGCGCCGCAGACCGCGCAGCGGCCGATCACGGCCGCGTGGTCGCTGAACTCGACCGAGCCGCGACCGTCGAAGACGTAGAGCGAACCGTCCCACAGGCCGTCGTCGCCGAAACGTTCGCCGTACCGCACGACACCGCCGTCGAGTTGGTAGACCCGCGAGAAGCCGCGGGCCGTCATGAGGGACGACAGCACCTCGCAGCGCACGCCACCGGTGCAGTAGGTGACGACGGGCTCGTCCTTGAGGTGGTCGTAGCGCCCGCTGTCGAGTTCGGCCACGAAGTCGCGGGTGGTGGCCACGTCGGGCACCACGGCGCCTCGGAACCGGCCGATGCGCGACTCGTACTCGTTGCGCCCGTCGAAGAAGGTGACCTGCTCGCGGTCGACGAGGTCGTGCAGCTCGTCGGGGGAGAGGCGCGCGCCCGTCCCCACCACGCCGGACCCGTCGACCTCGAGCTCGTCGGGGGCGCCGAACGTCACGATCTCGTCGCGCACCCTGACCGACAGACGGGGGAAGTCCTCGCCGGTGCCCTCGCTCCACTTCACGTCGAGCTGCGCGAAGGCGGGATGCTGCCGGGTCTTCTTCAGCCACCGTTTGACGTCGGGCAGGTCGCCGCCGAGGGTGCCGTTGACCCCGTGACGAGAGACGAGCACGCGCCCGCGGAGGTCGAGGGACTCCGCGAGGTCGCGCTGCCAGAGACGGACGGCCTCGGGGTCGGCCAGCGGGGTGAACGCGTAGAACAGCACGATTTTCGGGGTGGCCATCCCGGCAGTCTAGTTTTCGGCCCCCACTGCTCGACGCACAGGGCATGAATGCCTTATCGTTTCGACTGGAATGTCTGACACCAGCAGAGAGGCGCCGATGCCCGTCCCCACCCCCGCCCGTCCGGTCATCCCCCGTCGCCTGCACAAGGACGCCGTCTACGACCATCTCGTCGAGGCCGTCCTCGACGGCACCCTCCGGCCCGGTGAACGACTCCGCGACGCCGACTGCGAGGACTGGCTGGGGGTCTCGCGCACGCCGATCCGCGTCGCCATCGCGAAGCTCGAGCACGTCCAGCTGGTCGAGTCGATCGGTGGCCGGTCGACCTCCGTCGTGGTCCCCCGGCGCGAGACCGCCCTCGACCTCCTCGCGAGCGGGTGCGGCCTGCTCGCCGCCGCCCACGACTCACTCGCCGGAGGCCCGCGAGACCACGAACGCGTCGAGATCGCCGAGGGTCTGCGGGCCGTGGCGGACGCCTGCGTCACTGGTCCGACGAGCCCCGCGGTCACCGCCGCCTGCGTCGTCGCCGACTCGTGGGACGACCTGTGGTCCGTGGTGGCCGGGCTGCGGGCGAGCGGACTCGCCGCCCGTCACGCGCGTCGCCTCGGTCTGCCGCTCCGCCCCCATCTGCGAGAGCTCCCGGCGTCCGACCTCGTCCGGGTGGCGGAGCTCGCCTCCGACGCGGCACGCCTCCTCGAGGAGGGCGGCCTCTCCGACTTCACCCCTGGCCTCGTGCGGTCGGTCGCGTCGCTGTGCGGGCCCGTCGACCGAACCGACGTGGTCCCCGGCGGCCGACATCCATCGAGGCCGGTCGGTGGGTCCCGTCCCCGAGTGGCACCCCCCGCCGACGGCGGCCAGCGCCTGCACGACCTGCCGGTGCGCCGCCGCCTCAGCGACGACGTCCACGACCTCGTCCTCAGGGCCGTCCTCGACGGCACCCTGGCTCCCGACGAGAGACTCGTCGACGCCGAGCTCATCTCCTGGCTCGGCGTCTCGAGGACGCCGATCCGCCACGCCCTCGAACGGCTCGACGGGACGGGTCTCGGCGAGCTCGCCCCGAACAGGTACACCCGCATCGCCCAGCCCGGGCCGGCGGGGGTCGTGGCGGCCCGCGAGCTGTACGCGGGGCTGGTGTCGTGGTCGGCCGATCTCGCGTCGGCTGCCGGGGGCGGCGGCGCCGACGCCCTCGCGGCCGTGCGGCGACTCGACGCCGTCGTCGGGCGAGCAGAGGGTCGCGCGGTGACGCTGTCGACCCTGTCGTGCCTGGCCCCGGTCATCAGGCGAGCGGTCTCGGCCGGTCGGTCCCGCGCTCTCTCGCACGAGCTCGACGTCCTCGAGCCGCGCCTCGCCCACGGTGCCGTGTCGTGCCGGTTCGAGCTGACGCCGGGTTCGTGGCGGTCGTTCTCCCGCGCCGCCCCGGCCGCCCCCCCCGGCGCCGCCGGCGGGGGCGGCCCGGCCGCGCCGCGTTCGTGCGCGCGCGCGCCCGCCGGGCGACCGGGCGCTCGGCACCGTCGGGGGCAGCGTCTAGCATCGCGTCATGGACCAGGTCGAGATCGCCGTGACCGACTCCGACGCCGGCCCCGACGGCGGTGTGCCCGCAGCCTCCGGGTCACCGGCCGTCCGACTCGGCACGGTGTACTCGTCGGCCCGTCCGATCGACGTCCGGGCGACGCTCCGACCTCTCAGCCGCGGCGCGGGCGACCCGGCCTTCCGTGTCGTCGGCGACCGCACGTGGCTCGCACTGCGCACGCCGACCGGTGAGGCGACGCTGTGCGTGTCGGCGAGCCGCGCCTCCTCGTCCGTCCGCGCCGACGCGTGGGGTCCGGGTGCCGCCTGGGCGGTCGAGCACGTACCCGAGCTGCTCGGCCGGGGTGACGACTGGTCGGGGCTCGACGTCACGACGAACGCGTTCCTCGCCGACGCCCGCCGGCGGCAGCCGGGGCTCCGCCTGACCCGCACCGGCCTCGTGCTGCAGGCCCTCGTCCCGGCGATCCTCGAGCAGAAGGTCACGAGCGTCGAGGCCTGGCGCGCGTGGCGGCAGCTCGTGCGTCGCCACGGCACGCCGGCCCCCGGTCCGGCGCCCGAGGGGCTCGTCGTCCCGCCGGACGCCCAGGGCTGGCGTCGCATCCCGAGCTGGGAGTGGCACCGGGCCGGTGTCGGGCCCCAGCGGTCGGCGACCGTCATGAGGGTCTGTGCCGTGGCGCCCGCCCTCGAGCGCACGCTGTCGGTCGGACGCGGCGGCGACGAGGTCGCGACGCGCCTCCGGTCGATCCCCGGCGGGGGCGTCTGGACCGCCGCCGAGACGCCCCGGCGTGCCCGCGGCGCCCCCGGCAGCCCCGGCGGGGGCGGCTCCCGCCTGCCCGCCGTGGTCGGGTGGGCGCTCATCGGTCGCCCCGTCGACGACGACGGCATGCTCGAGCTGCTCGAGCCGTGGCGAGGCCACCGTGAGCGCGTCATGCGGTTGATCACGGGCAGCGGGTTCTCGAAGCCGAGGTTCGGCCCGCGCATGACCATCCAGGACCACCGCGCCCACTGACGCGGTCGCCGGCCGAGGGCGCCGCGCCTCCGCGACGGGACGCCGAGGAGGCGCGGGTCAGCCCTGCGGGTCGGGTGACGCGTCCGTGCCGATCGCGTCGAGCACACGACCCGAGAACGCCTGGACGACCTCGGCGTCCGCCCCGAGCACGTCCGCGAAGCACCTCTTGATCGCGGCCGTGTGGCCCCGGGTCGCGGCGAGCATGGCTCGACGGCCGTCAGGGGTCAGCTCGACCCAGGTGCCGCGCGCGTCGGACGCGCACTCGGCGCGCCGCCCCAGCCCGCGGCGCCCCATGCGGGTGACCTGGTGGCTGACCCGGCTCTTCTCCCAGCCGATCTGCTCGGCGATGTCGCGCACGCGCGAGCGTCGGTCGCTGCTCCGGCCCAGGCCGACGAGGATCTCGTACTCGGGGGCGGAGACGCCCGAATCGCTCTGCAGGCGGAGTTCGAGGGCACGGTCGAGCCGCCGTCTCATGGCGTAGAACGAGTCCCAGACGACCCACTCCTCGTCGGTGAGTTCGTCGGCCATTCGCCCAGTGTAGGGACGGTGGTGCGGCATATCCTCGACCCATGTCCGATGTGCACGCCGACGAAGTCACGCAGCAGACCGTCGAGACAGCCCGCCGCTGGTGGGACGCCGCGCGTGCCGTCCCGGTGCAGGGCCCGGCCGCCCGTCTGACCGAGGTGCTGCGCGACCCCCGGGGGCTCGACTTCGCCCGGGAGTTCGCCGACCGCGTCGTCCGACCCGAAGACGACCGGGCGGCCGCGTCCGCACTCGACTCGCTCAGCCGACGCACGCCGGCCCTCCTGCCCTGGCACCTGCGGGCGGCGATCTCGTTCGGCGGGGGCTTCGGCCCGCTCGCGCCCAAGCCGATCATGCCGGTCGCGCGGAGGACGCTGCGTCACATGGTCGGGCACCTGCTCGTCGACGCGCCACCCGAGAAGCCCCCGCAGGCCCTCGCGGGTCTGCGGCGCGACGGCGTCCGGCTCGACCTCACCGCCTGGGGGCCCGTGGTGTCGGGGCCGACCCAGGCCGAGCGGCGCGTCGCCGCGGTCCGGGCCCTGGTCGAGCGGCCCGACGTCGAGCGCGTCACGACGACCGTCCGTGAGCTCGTCGGTCCGACCTCGCCCGGGTCCTTCGACGAGACGGGCGACCTGGCCGAGTCGAGGCTCGGGCCCCTGCTCGAGCTCGCGGCCTCGACGGGCACCCTCCTCACCCTCGGCGTCGACCGGCACGCCGACGTCGACCTGACGATCGACGTCTTCACGCGACTGCTCGACCGACCCGGGCTCGAGTCCGTCACGGCGGGCATCGTCGTCCAGTCGTACGTCCCCGAGGCGCTCGACTCGCTGCGGCTGCTCACCGACTGGGCCCGGGACCGTGTCGACCGGGGCGGCGCCCCGATCTCGGTCCGGCTGGTGAAGGGCGGGTCACGCCGCGACGAGATCGTCGACGCCCGCCTGCACGACTGGCCCGTCGTCACCTTCGAGGCCAAGCACGAGACCGACGCCAGCCACCTCCGGCTGGTCGAGTTCGCCCTGAGGCCCGAGAACGCCGCGGTCGCCCGGGTGGGACTCGCCGGGCACGACGTCTTCGACCTGGCCCATGCCGTCACGGTCGCCCGTCGACACGGCACCGACCACCTGCTCGACGTCGAGATGTGGCTGGGGTCCGCGCCCGGGCTCGCCGAGGTCGTCCGCTCCGAGCTCGGTTCGCTCGTCCTCCAGGCGCCGGTGATCGTCTCCGGCGAGTTCGACTCCGCGGTGCGACACCTGGTCGGCCGGCTGGACGCGCTCGCCGACCCCGAGGGATTCCTCTCGAGCACGCTCGACGCCGACCACGAGGCAGCGTTCGCCCGCGAGGCTCGTCGGCACGACCGGGCCGTCGCGACCGTGCCCGAGCTCCCCTCCGCGCCCCGGCGGCGACGAGACCGGTCCGGGCCGCTCGACGAAGGTCCCGACCACGTCGTCGACTTCGTGGCCGAGGCCGACACCGATCCCTCGCTCGACGGCAACCGTCGGTGGGCCCGGGGCGTGCTCGGGCGTGCCCGTCGATCGGTCGCCGGCGTCGAGACCGCCGACGCTGCCCCCTCCCTCGGGGCCGCGTCCTCCGGGGACGGAGCCCTCGACGACGCAGCCCTCGAGGCGGTGGTGACCCGCGCCTCCGCGGCCGGGGCGGCCTGGGGTGGCCAAGATCCCGAGACCCGTGCCGAACTGCTCGACCTCGCGGGCCGCGAGCTCGCCCTGCGGCGCTCGCGCCTCGTCGAGGTGTCCGTCAGCGAGTCCGGCTCGACCCTGTCCGAGGCCGACCACGAGGTCGGTGCGGCCGTCGACTCGGCCCACCGACTGGCGATCCTGACCCGCGACCTCGCGACCGTCGAGACGGCCGAGCACCGGCCCCCGCGGCTGACGGTCGTCGTGCCCGACCTCGTCACACCCGTCGCCAGCACGGTCGAGGGGGTGCTCGCGGCGTTCGGTGCCGGCAGCGCGGTCGTCGTCCGCCTGCCCCCCGGCCGGCGGCGGGCGGTCGCCGTCGTCGCGGAAGCGCTCTGGGCGGTCGGCGTCCCCGATTCGCTCCTGGCCCTGGTCGTCGCCGACGACCCCGACCACGAACGGGCCCTGCTGACGCACCCCGTGGTCGACCGGGTCGTCGCCCACGCGCCGATCGAGACGGCCGTCGGTCTCCGCGACGTGCGCCCCGACCCCGACCTCGACCTCGCCGTGCCGACCCGGGGGGTCACCTCGCTCGTCGTCACCCCCTCGGCCGACCTCGAGCTCGCCGCCGCCGACGTCGTCGCGAGCGTCGTCGACCACGCCGGTCGCGGCCACGGTGCGCTCGACCTCGTGCTCGCCGTCGGTTCCGTCGGTCACGGCGAGACGTTCCGCCGCCTGCTGCGCGAGGCCTTCGAGGCGGTCGTCGTCGGTCCGGCCGACGACGCCGCCACCGTGATGGGGCCGCTCCCCTCCACCCCGGCCGGGTCCGAGCTCGACGTCCTGACCGTGCTCGGTCCCGGCGAGTCGTGGCTGCTCGAGCCGCGTCCCCTCGACGCGGCCGGGGCCCTCTGCTCGCCGGGCGTGCGCGACGGTGTCGACCCCCGGGGTGCCTTCGCCTCGAGCACGCACGGGGTCCCCGTCGTCGGCCTCGTCGCCGTCGATACCCTCGCCGAGGCGGTCGCTGTGCAGAACGCCGAGAACGGCGGCGACGTGGCGGGTCTGCACTCCCTCGACGTCGACGAGATCGACGAGTGGCTGCACACCGTGCGGGCGGGCGACCTCGTCGTCGGTGGTCCGACGACGGGTGCGCGGGTGCGCCGCAGACCCACCGGCGGGGGGGGCCGCCGGGCGATCGGTCGGGGCCTCAAGCCCGGTGGCCCGAACGCCCTGATCGGCCAGGGGGCCTGGCGCCCCCGTCCCCCCGACCCGCGCCCCTCGCTGCGCCTGCACGACGTCTCCGAGGGGGTCACCCGCCTGGTCGACGCGGCCCGACCCACCTTGTCGTTCGAGCAGTTCGACTCGCTCCGCACGGCCGTCGAGAGCGATCAGCGCGCCTGGCAGTCCGAGTTCGGGTTGGCCCGTGACGTCACCGGCCTCGTGGTCGAGCGCAACGTGCTGCGCTACCGACCGCACCCGGTCCCGGTGCGGCTCTCCTCCGGGGCCGATCCGTCGGCGCTCGTCCGGCTCGTCGCCGCCGGCGCGCGGGCGGGGTCGACCCTGGCCGTCAGCTCGGCCGTGCCGTTGCCGGCGGGTCTCGTGCACCTGTGGCGCGCCTCCTCGTCCCCGGTGCGCGTGCGCGACGTCGTCGAGAGCGACGAAGCGTTCGTCGCGCGGGCCGCCGCGGGGGCGTTGCAGGGCGGCGCGGCCGGGGCCGCCGGTCCGGACGTGCTCGACCTGCTGGCCGAGGCCGCCGGGGGCGAGCGGGCTTCCACCGACGGGGGGCGGGTCGACGACTCGAGGCCGGCCCCGTCACCCGAGGCGGTGGCCGCCTACCGCGGCCTGCGCATCCGGGGGGTCGGCGGGGGCCCCGCCGCACTGGCCCGGGCTCTCCAGGGCAGCCCCGACGTGACGATCTTCTCCGGCGAGGTGACCGAAGAGGGGCGGATCGAACTGCTGACGTTCGTGCGCGAGCAGTCCGTCTCGCTCACGGCGCACCGGTACGGGCGCCTCGACCCCGCGCTGGCCGACCTGCGCCTCTGGCGCCGACGGGCCGCCGTCAGGCCGAGCGGCGGCTGATCAGTTTCGACAGGACGATCGCGCCGCGCGTGTGGTCGACGTTCGGGGCGTTGCGCACGCGTTCGAGGGCTTCTTCGAGCGACGGGATGTCGCGGCTGCGCATGTGGACGATGGCGTCGGCGCTGCCGGTCACCGTGCCGGCGTCGACGACCTCGGGCACCGTGCCGAGGATGCGCTGCAGTTCTTGGGGCGAGACGGTGCCGCGGCAGAACAGCTCGACGTAGGCCTCGGTGCCGAGCCCGTCGACGGCTGGGTCGACCTGCACGGTGAACCCCTTGATCACCCCGTCGGCGACGAGGCGGTCGACGCGGCGTTTGACCGCCGAGGCACTGAGGCCGACCGAGGCGCCGATGTCGCCGTACCCGGCGCGGGCGTTCTGGCGCAGGAGGTCGATGATGCCGTAGTCGAGATTGTCCACACAGGCATCGTACGCGGAAAAACTGCATCGAAGCTGACAAATACGCAAGAATATTGCGTGAGAGCCCGGCCTCGTGCGCGCCCGCGATGTGACACTGATCCGGTGAGCCTGACGATCGAACCCTCCGACCTGCCCGACGCGACCGCCCGACGGGACGCCGCCCGCGTGGCGAGCCACCGCACCATCTTGATGTGCCGACCGGAGCACTTCACCGTCAGCTACAAGATCAACCCGTGGATGGACCCCACCCAGCCGACCGACACCTCGTTGGCGCTGGCCCAGTGGCAGACCCTCTACGACACCTACGTCGGCCTCGGATTCGACGTCGAGCTTATCGACCCCGAAGAGGGCCTGCCGGACATGGTCTACGCGGCCAACGGCGGCTTCGTCCTCGACGGCGTCGCGTACGGTGCGCGCTTCACCTACCCCGAGCGCCAGGCCGAGGGCCCGGCCTACATGCGCTGGTTCGCCTCGGCCGGCTTCGAGGTGGCCGAACCCGCCGAGACCAACGAGGGCGAGGGCGACTTCCTGCTGGTCGGCGACGTCATCCTCGCCGGCACGGGCTTCCGCAGCGACTCGAGCTCGCACGACGAGATCGGTCGCGTCTTCGGGCGCGAGGTGGTCAGCCTCACCCTGGTGAACCCGAGCTTCTACCACCTGGACACCGCCATCGCCGTGCTCGACCCCGAGCCGGTGGACGGTCGTCACACCATCGCTTACCTCGAGAGCGCCTTCGACGACGCCTCGCTCGCGATCCTGCGGCAGCGATTCCCCGATGCGATCCTCGTCAGCGAGGAGGACGCGGCCATCCTCGGCCTCAACTCGTACTCGGACGGTTACAACGTCGTCATCGCCGCCCGGGCGACCGGCTTCGAGCGGCAGCTGCGCGAGCGGGGCTACAACCCGATCGGCGTCGACCTGTCGGAGCTGCTGCTCGGCGGCGGCGGCGTCAAGTGCTGCACCCTCGAGCTGCGGCGCTGAGCGTCAGGCCGGCGGTCGCGCGAAGAGGTAGACGACGCTGCGTCCGGTGCGGTGCTCCTGTCGGATCACGTACCCCTCGTCGCGCAGCTGGCGCAGGTCGGCCTCGCCGAGGACGTCGACCGAGAGCCGTGCGATCCACAGGCGGTCGACCGACGACAGCCGGTCGGCCAGCTCGACGGCGTCGTCCTCGTCGTCGAGGCGCAGGGTGACGTCCGAGTACGAGCCCGACGGCAGCCCCGACCGCACGAAGGCGACGTCGTCGAGCTCGGCGAAGCGCTCCGGGTAGGCGTAGATCGCCTGGCGGGGTCGCGTCGACACGGTGCCGGTCGCGTCGAGCAGGAACGCGTCGCCCGGGCGGGCCTGGCTCTCGATGTAGCTCGAGAGCTGGGAGAGGTCGCTGCCGCCCCCCTTGCCGGTCGGCAGCCGCTGCAGCACGTAGGTCGGGACCGAGGCCGCCACCAGCAGGGCGACGAGGGCGATGCTGATCCAGCGCCGCCGGAAGCCGGTGACGGCGACCGCCAGCAGGAGGCACATGCCCGGTGCCGAGAAGGTCACCAGTCTCGACGTGTACACGGGCGACAGGACGAGCCCCAGCGCGAGCAGCAGCCCGGCGGGCAGCGCGACCCAGAGCGCACCGAGCAACACGACGCTGCCCGGCGTCCGCGAGCGGTCGCGGAGGCGGGTGCCGAGGAGGATGAGCAGGGCCGCCGAGACGACGGCGAAGGCCAGGCCCGTGACGAACCACGGTTCGACCAGGACCGTCCACCAGGTGACGTCGGCCCCGGTGGACGGGTCGGCCACCCCCAGGAGGCGCGAGCGCTCGGCGAGGACCGTCCCGATGACCGGCGCGGTCGCGAACAGAGCGGCTCCCGTCGAGACGGACCAGCCGAGGAGGCGGTGGCGGGCTCCCCGGCGGCGGCGCTGTGCCGGCGCCAGCAGCAGGAAGACACCGTGCACCACGATGATCAGGCCGAGGGGGACGAAGGTCGCTATCGACCCGGCGAGGACCGCGCCGTACCCGATCCACCAGCGTCGGCGGTGACGCCGGGAGGCCACGAGCAGCAGCACGGTCACCCAGACGGCCAGGGCGGCCGAGAGCGCGTAGGGACGGGCCTCGGCGGCCTCGAGCGTGAAGCGTGGCAGCACCGCGAAGAGGGCGGCGGCCAGCAGGGCCGTGCGCCGGGTGGTCAGCATGCGCGTCAGGACGAGCACCCCGGCGGCCCCGGCACCGACGAACACGGCCGACGGGAACCTCGTGGCCACCTCGGCCTCACCGAAGGCGCCGACCCAGAAGTGCATGACGAGGTAGTAGACCGTGTGCACCGCATCGCGCTGGTGGACGAAGGCCAGCAACTCACCGAGGGGTAGGCGTGCCACCTGCAGCGTCGTCGCCTCGTCGCTCCAGTACGAGGGCACCCAGCTGAAGGCGGCCCCGAGCAGCAGCGCCGCGAGGCCGGCGACGAGCGGGTCGAGCCAACGGCTGCGGAGGGAGACGACCGCCGGGTCGTGGCCGATGCTCACGCGGCCGTCCCGCTGTGCCGACCTGCGGCTGCGCCGCGGTGCCCACTCGCGGCCAGGCCGTTAAACGAGTCAGGCCCCGCCTGAGCGGGGCCTTCTGTGGCTGGACACGGCATCGATCCGTGGACCTTTCGATTTTCAGTCGAACGCTCTACCAACTGAGCTACCCAGCCGTGAGGGCCCGAAGCCCCCAGGCGATGAACTCGCCTTGGCGACCCTGACCGGACTTGAACCGGCGACCTCCGCCGTGACAGGGCGGCGCGCTAACCAACTGCGCTACAGGGCCAAACTTGCTGCTGTGACACAGCGTACTCGATGTTCTGTTGTGATTGGTGCAGGTGGTGCCTCGGTACGGTCTTGCGGTGGTGCTGGTGACCCCAACGGGATTCGAACCCGTGCTGCCGCCGTGAAAGGGCGGTGTCCTAGGCCACTAAACGATGGGGCCGTGTCCGAGGACGTCATAGCAACCGATCACAGAGCATACGGATGATCGCGGGCAAATGCAAAACGGGGGCGACACGCATCGACGCGCGCGCCTCCTCGTCCCCCGTTCCGGTCACGCGACTCGCCCGCCACTCCGTGGTGATTGCCCGGCGATCGTCCGAGCGGAGGCTAGTTTCAAGTCGTTCTTGAGAGTTCGGGCCCGCCCCCGGGTCGGCCCGCCCGTCGTCACCGCCTCGTGGTGCTGTACGGGACCGCCCGCCGGGGTTACCGTGTCCAGCACGGCGACCACCGGCCCCACGGACTCGACGCCGTCACGACGAATCGGACCCACTCGATGACCACCACCCGCCGACCCGGTCGAGCCCGCCTGGCGAGCCTCACGTCGGGTCCCCTCGCGCCGTCGTCGCGACTCGCCCGCGTCGTCGTCTCGATCGCCGCCGCGTCCCTGCTGCTCACCGCGGGTGTCGTCGGACTGCCCGCGTCCTCGGCCACCGCCGCGTCCTACCCGTCGTGGGAGGACGTCCAGAAGGCCCGGGGCGACGAGACCGCGAAACAGGCCGAGATCACCAACCTCGAGGGCATCCTCACCCAGATGCAGGCGGACCTCGACGCCAAGAACACCGAGGCCGAGAAGCGCGGCGACGAGCTGCAGAAGGCCCAGTCCGCGTACGACGACGCGCAGTACAAGACCACGCAGCTGCAGTCACAAGCCGACGCCGCTGACAAGGTGGCCGCTGCCAGCGAAGAGCGTGCGGGTCAGCTGGCCGCCCAGCTCGGTCGCTCCGGTGGCACGAACGGCGTCAGCGGCAGCCTGATCGCCGACCCGGGTGAGGCCGGCCAGCTGCTCTACAAGCTCGGCGCGATGAGCAAGCTCACCGAGCAGGCCGACGGCATCTACGCGCAGGCCACCCAGGACCGCAACACCGCCCAGGGGCTGAGCGACCAGGCCGCCGTCGCCGAGGCCGCCCTCGCCGTGCTGGCCGACACGGCGCAGCAGGCCCTGGCCGACGCGAACGACGCCGCCCAGGCCGCGAGCGACGCCCTCGCCGCGCAGCAGGAGAACCAGGCTCGGCTCCAGGCCCAGCTCGAGACCCTGAAGACCAACGTCGACCACACCGAGGCCGAGTACCAGAAGGGCGTCGAGGAGTCCCGCGCCGCCGCGGCCGCCGCAGCGGCGGCGACCAACGGCACGGCCCTCGGGGTCGTCTCGCCCCAGGGCTGGACGCGTCCTGCCGGCGGCAACATCTCGAGTGGCTTCGGCATGCGCGTCAACCCGGTGACGCACGCGTACATCCTGCACGCGGGCACCGACCTCGCCGCGGGCTGCAACTCGCCGATCTACGCGGCGACCGCGGGCGTCGTCACCTACGCCGGCTGGTACGGCGGCTACGGCAACTTCGTGCTGATCGACCACGGCAACGGCTTCACGACCGGGTACGGCCACCAGCCGAACGGCGGCATCATGGTCAGCGTCGGACAGACGGTCGGCACCGGCCAGCAGATCGGTCACGTCGGCTCGACCGGCAACTCGACCGGCTGCCACCTGCACTTCGAGACCCGCGTCGGCGGCGTCGCGCAGAACCCGCAGCCGTTCATGGCCGACCGCGGCATCCGCCTGTAGGCGGCGCCGTCCGCGGACGGCGGCATGACGAAGGGCCCGACACCAGGTGGTGTCGGGCCCTTCGTCATGCCGTGGTGCGGGAGGTCAGTGTCCCTCGTCGGCCAGCTTCGCGATGCCGGCCTCGACGATGGCCTCGGCCTCGGCGGCGTCGCCCCAGCCCTCGGTCTTGACCCACTTGCCGGGCTCGAGGTCCTTGTAGTGCTCGAAGAAGTGCTCGATCTCTTTGCGGAGGTACTCGGGCACGTCGGTGACGTCCTGGATGTGCTCCCAGCGTGGGTCCTTCGCGGGGACGGCGATGACCTTGGCGTCGCTGCCGCCGTCGTCGGTCATGTTGAAGACGCCGACCGGACGCACCTTGACGCCCACGCCCGGGAAGAGCGGGTAGTCGAGCAGCACGAGCACGTCGACGGGGTCGCCGTCGAGGCCCAGGGTGTTCTCGAAGAAGCCGTAGTCGGTCGGGTAGACGAACCCGGTGAACAGGACGCGGTCGAGGTAGACGCGACCGGTCTCGTGGTCGACCTCGTACTTGTTGCGGCTGCCTTTGGGGATCTCGATCACGGCGTCGTACGCGGCCATGGGTGTGCTCCTTGCGATGCGTCGTAGGGGGTCCGACCCGACGGGTCGGCGGTGTCGCTAACGTTACAAGATGCCCGACAGACCCCGCCTGACCCCTGCGACGGCCGACGTCCGACGTGCCGTGCGCGCCTCCTTGTCCGGTCACGACGAAGGCGACCTGGTGCTGGTCGCCCTGAGCGGCGGGCCCGACTCGCTCGCGCTGGCGGCGGGGCCCCCCCCCCCCGGGCCCCGGGCGGGGGTGCGGGCCGGGGGGGGCGTCGTCGCCCACGCCCTGCAGGGCGACTCCCGCACCGTCGCGGCCCGTGCGGCCGACCAGGCGCGCGGCCTCGGGCTCGACCCCGTCGTCGTCGTGCGGGTCTCGGTGGGCACCGAGGGCGGCCCCGAGGCGGCGGCCCGCACGGCCCGCTACGAGGCGCTGTCGTCCGTCGCCGCCGAGCAGGGCGCCCGCACCGTGCTGCTGGGCCACACCCGGGACGACCAGGCCGAGACGGTGCTGCTCGGCCTCACCCGCGGCAGCGGTGCGACGAGCCTGAGCGGCATGGAGGCGCGCTCGGGCCTCTACGCCCGCCCCCTGTTGGCCGTCGGTCGCTCGACCACCGCGGCGGCGTGCGTCGACGCCGGCCTCGAGGCCTGGGCCGATCCGCACAACGACGACCCGACCTTCACGCGGGTGCGGCTTCGGCGGACCGTCCTGCCGATGCTCGAGCGCGAGCTGGGCCCGGGCATCACCGAGGCGCTCGCGCGCACGGCGGACGCCCTGCGCGAGGACTCCTCCGCCCTCGACCACTTCGCCGACGAACTGGCCGAAGAGCTGGCCGACCACGCCGAGGCGGGCATCTCGCTCGACGTCCGGGGGCTGGCCGCGAACCCGGCGGCCCTGCGCCAGCGACTCATCCGGCTCGCGGTGCAGAGCGAGTTCGGGGTCTCGCTCAGCCGCGTCCAGACCCTGGAGGTCGCGCGCCTGGTCACCGACTGGCACGGGCAGGGGGCGGTGTCGCTGCCGGGCATTACAGTGGAACGCACCGGAGGCGCGCTGCACTTCTCGGCGACCGGCGCCTCCTGAGATCCCCCTCGGCACCCCACGACCCCAGGAGCACGACACCACCATGGAACTCAGCGACATCGAGGCCGACCTGACCAGCGTGCTCTACACCGAAGAGCAGATCCACGCCAAGATCGCCGAGGTCGCTCGGCAGGTCGAGGCCGACTACGTCGGCCGCGAGCCGCTTCTGGTGGGCGTGCTCAAGGGCGCCGTCATGGTCATGGCCGACTTCTCGCGCGAGCTCAAGCTGGCCTCGGCCATGGACTGGATGGCCGTCTCGTCGTACGGCTCGGGCACCAAGTCGTCGGGCGTCGTGCGCATCCTCAAAGACCTCGACAGCGACCTGCACGGCCGCGACGTCATCATCGTCGAGGACATCATCGACTCGGGCCTGACGCTGTCGTGGCTGCTCGAGAACCTGCAGAAGCGCGGCGCGGCGTCGGTCGAGATCTTCGCGCTCTTCCGCAAGCCGGCCGCCGCCAAGGTCGCCGTCGACGTCAAGTACGTCGGCTTCGAGATCCCCAACGACTTCGTCATCGGCTACGGCCTCGACTACGACGAGAAGTACCGCAACCTGCGCGGTGTCGGGGTGCTGGCCCCGCACGTCTACAGCTAGCGGTCCGCTCCCCGACGGGGCGGATCAAGCCCTCGGCGAACACCCATCCAGGGCATAGCAGCCCCGATGTACCCTTTTGCTCACGTTCTTCCTGCAGAAAGGTGTCGGGCGTCGCCCGTACTGACATGGACTTCAAGAAACTCTTCCGCGGTCCGATCATCTACATCGTGATCGCGGTCATCGGCATCGGCATCGGGTGGAGCCTCATCAGCGGGGCGGGCACGACCCAGATCTCGACCCAGAAGGGCCTCGAGGCGATCCAGACCGACAAGGTCAAGTCGGCGACGATCTTCAGCAACGAGCAGCGGGTCGACCTCGTCCTGAAGGACGGCGACAAGGCCGAGCAGTTCTACTACGCGACGCCGCGTGGCTCCGAGGTCGTCGACGCCGTCAACGACGCGAACCTCGAGAACTTCGACGACACCGTCACGCAGACCAGCTGGTTCATGTCGCTGCTCAGCATCCTGCTGCCGTTCCTGATCATCGGCGTCATCTTCTGGTTCCTGCTCTCGTCCATGCAGGGCGGCGGCAGCAAGGTCATGCAGTTCGGCAAGTCCAAGGCCAAGCTGGC
This sequence comes from Frigoribacterium sp. RIT-PI-h, assembly GCF_001297205.1. Lineage (NCBI taxonomy): Bacteria > Bacillati > Actinomycetota > Actinomycetes > Micrococcales > Microbacteriaceae > Frigoribacterium > Frigoribacterium sp. RIT-PI-h. The sequence goes on from NZ_LHOZ01000019.1 coordinate 22,943, forward strand.
CTCGAAAGAGACGCCGCAGGTCATGTTCACCGACGTCGCCGGTGCCGACGAGGCGATCGAAGAGCTCGAAGAGATCAAAGAGTTCCTGAAAGAGCCGGCCAAGTTCCAGGCCGTCGGCGCCCGCATCCCCAAGGGAGTGCTGCTCTACGGCCCTCCCGGCACCGGAAAGACCCTGCTCGCCCGCGCCGTCGCCGGCGAGGCCGGCGTCCCGTTCTTCTCGATCTCGGGGTCGGACTTCGTCGAGATGTTCGTCGGCGTCGGCGCCAGCCGCGTCCGCGACCTCTTCGAACAGGCGAAGCAGAACAGCCCGGCGATCATCTTCGTCGACGAGATCGACGCCGTCGGTCGTCACCGCGGCGCCGGCATCGGAGGCGGCAACGACGAGCGCGAGCAGACCCTCAACCAGCTGCTGGTCGAGATGGACGGCTTCGACGTCAAGACCAACGTCATCCTGATCGCGGCGACCAACCGTCCCGACGTGCTCGACCCGGCCCTGCTGCGCCCCGGCCGCTTCGACCGCCAGATCGGCGTCGACGCTCCCGGCCTCGACGGTCGCAAGCAGATCCTCGAGGTGCACGGCAAGGGCAAGCCCCTCGCCGCCTCGGTCAACCTCGAGGTCCTGGCTCGCAAGACGCCCGGCTTCACCGGTGCCGACCTGGCCAACGTGCTCAACGAGGCCGCCCTGCTGACGGCGCGCTCGAACGCGCAGCTGATCGACAACCGCGCCCTCGACGAGGCGGTCGACCGCGTCATGGCCGGCCCGCAGCGCCGCAGCCGCATCATGAACGACCACGAGAAGCTCATCACCGCGTACCACGAGGGTGGTCACGCCCTCGCCGCCGCGGCGATGCGCCACACCGACCCCGTGACCAAGATCACGATCCTGCCTCGCGGTCGGGCCCTGGGCTACACGATGGTCCTCCCTCTCGAAGACAAGTACTCGGTCACCCGCAACGAGCTGCTCGACCAGCTCACGTACGCCATGGGCGGCCGTGTCGCCGAAGAGCTCGTCTTCCACGACCCGACCACCGGCGCCTCGAACGACATCGAGAAGGCCACGGCGACCGCCCGCAAGATGGTCACCGAGTACGGCATGAGCAACAAGGTCGGTTCGGTCAAGCTCGGCCAGGCGTCGGGCGAGATGATGATGGGCCGCGACGGCAGCTCGCGCGACTACTCCGAGAACATCGCCGAGACGGTCGACGCCGAGGTGCGCGTGCTGCTCGAGCAGGCGCACGACGAGGCGTGGGAGGTCATCAACGACAACCGCGACGTGCTCGACTTCCTCGCCCGCGAGTTGCTCGAGAAAGAGACCCTCGACCACGACGAGCTCGCCGAGATCTTCAAGGACGTCCGCAAGCTCCCCGAGCGTCCCCAGTGGCTCTCGAGCGACAAGCGTCCGGTGTCGGACCGTCCGGCCATCCCCATGCCGACGAAGTCGCCCGTCGACGCCGAAGCCGTCGACGGGGGCGTCGACTCCGAGCCGACGACCAAGCCGGCCCGCACGCGTCCGCCCCGCACGACGCCCGGCATCGCCACGGCCTGACGCACGATCGGCCCCGACCGGCTGCGCCGAGGCGCAGCCGGTCGCTAGCCTGAGGGCTCGTCCCGAGCACCGAACGGAGGTACCGCTTCGTGACCGACCCGTCCAGCGGCACCCCCGCCGCCTCCGATGACGACGGCCGCCCGGCCGCTGCGGCCCGACAGGGAAGCGGCGCACCGTCGAAGCGGCCCCGCGGTCGTGAGCGGTACCCGGCCGACGTCGTGGTCGACGCACCACCCGCCTCCGCCCGGGCGGCCGCCGCCGAGCTTGCCGCGGGTCCGATCACGCAGGGACGACTCGTCCTGGCGCAGCACGAGACCGCAGCCGTCCGTCCGCCGGCCCACTTGCCCCCCGTCCCGCACCCGCCGGCGCCGCCCTCCGCGCCCCGCCCCCCCGCCGAGGCACCGGCCGCTGCGGTCCGCTTGGGTCGTCGGCTGGTGGCCGGTGGCCGGTTCGAGGGGCCGCTGCACGAGCGGTCGTTCGACGACGCCGACCCCGTGCTCGAGGCCCGGCCACGACCCGAGCGGCAGCGCAGCGGTTCGCACGCGGCACCCGCGGCGCGTGACCGGGTCGCGACCGGCCCGGGGTCGCACGCCGCGCCTCCTGGGCCGGTCCTCCGACGCTCGCGCGACCGGTCCGCCGCCCGACGACCGGGCCCGGCGGTCATGGGCGTGCTCAACGTCGCGCCCGACTCGTTCAGCGACGGCGGGCGCCATCTCGACGTCGACGCCGCCCTGGCCCACGCCCGGGTCCTCGTGGCGCAGGGCGCCGACGTCGTCGACGTCGGCGGAGAGTCGCCCCGGCCCGGGGCCGCGCGCGTCGGGCCGGCCGCCGAGCTGCGGCGCGTGCTGCCGGTCGTGCGCGAACTCGCGTCCGAGGGGGTGCGCGTCAGCATCGACACCATGAACGCGTCGACCGCCGCCGCCGCGCTCGAGGCCGGCGCCGAGATCGTCAACGACGTGTCGGGCGGTCTCGCCGACGTCGACATGGCCCGGGTCGTCGCCGAGAGCGGACGCACCTTCGTGGTCATGCACTGGCGCGGTCGACTCGACGGATCGGGGCACGCACCCGCCGCCACGTCGCGGGACTACGACGGCGACGTCGTCGGCACCGTCGCCGACGAACTCGGCGCGCGGGTCGACGACCTCGTGGCCCGGGGTGTGGACGCGTCGACGATCGTGCTCGATCCGGGGCTCGGGTTCTCGAAGGACGCCCTGCAGAACTGGCAGCTGCTCGCCCATCTCGACGTGCTCGGCCGCCTGGGCCTGCCCGTGCTCGTCGCCGCGTCGCGCAGGCGGTCCCTGGCCGACCTCGTGCCCGGGGGCGCGCCGCCCGTCGACCGCGCCCCCGCGACCGCCGTGATCAGCGTGCTGGCGGCGCAGGCCGACGTCTGGGGCGTGCGCGTGCACGACGTCGCCGGCACCCGCGCGGCCCTCGACGTGCTGCAGGCGTGGACCGAGGCCGCCGCGGCTCCCCGACGACCGGCGAGGCACGCGTGAGCGGCGTCGAGACCGGGCCCGACGGCCTGCCCGGGCACGAGCACGAGCCGGTCGGCGAGCCTGGTTCGGTCGGCGAGCTCGTGCCGGCTCTCCGTGCCCGCGGCCTCGACGTGCTGCGTCTCAGCGGCGTGCGGGCGACCGGCCACCACGGCGTCTTCGACCACGAGCGCCGCGACGGTCAGGAGTTCGTCGTCGACGTCGTCGTGCACCTGGACACCACGCCCGCGGCGTCCGGCGACGACCTCGGCGAGACCGTGCACTACGGAGTCCTGGCCGAAGAGATCGTGGCCGCCGTCGAGCGCGACCCGGTCGACCTGATCGAGACCCTCGCCGAGCGCCTCGCAGGCGTCGTGCTCGCACACCGAGCGACCGTCGCCACCGAGGTCACCGTGCACAAGCCGGGGGCCCCGATCACCGTGCCGTTCGGCGACGTGTCGATCACGATCAGCCGGGAGCGAGCGTGAGCGGGGCGAGCCTGAGCGGGCCGGGTGTCCGCCGTGCGGTGATCGCCCTCGGCTCGAACCTCGGCGACCGCGACACCCTGCTTCGCGAGGCCGTCCGGGCCGTCGACGCGACGCCCGGCATCACGGTGGTCGCCGCGTCCGCCCCCGTGTCGTCGACCGCCGTCACGCCCGAAGGCCTCGATCCGGGCAAGCCGACCTACCTCAACGCCGTGCTGCTCGCCGACGTCACGCTCGACGACGACGCCCTGCTCGACGCGCTGCAGGCGATCGAGGCCATGCACGGGCGCACCCGCGACGTGAGGTGGGGCGACCGGACCCTCGACCTCGACGTCGTCGCCCTCGACGACGAGCGCATCGACACCGAGCGCCTGCAGGTGCCGCACCCCCGTGCCGCCCAGCGGGCGTTCGTGCTCGAGCCCTGGCTCCAGCTGGACCCGGAGGCGCGGCTCGCCGGAGCAGGGCGGGTCGCCGACCTGGCGTCCCGGCTCACCGAGCGCACGCGTCCCGTGCCCGGGGCGACCCCGCTGCTCGACCCCGCGCCCGAGACCCCGTCCGACCGCGGGACCGCTCAGGACCCGACCACCGACCCCAGCCCAGGAGCCCCGTGAAGCACACCCGCCCCTCCACCCTGGTCGGCCTGATCATCGTGGCCGTGGCCGCCGGCTTCGTCCTCGACTCGGTGCTGGTCGCCCTGCGTCAGCCGTCGATCGTGCTGCCCGTCGCCCTCGGCCTCGTGCTGCTCGGCATCGGCGGTGTCGTCGTCTCGATGGCCGTGCCCGTGCACCGCGTCGCGACCGGGTCGAGCAAGGAGCGCGTCGACCCCTACTACGCCACCCGCGTGCTGCTGCTGGCCAAGGCGAGCAGCCTGTCCGGCGCCCTGTTCGGCGGGTTCGCCGGGGGAGTCCTGCTGTTCGTCCTCTCGCGGGGCGTAGGGGTCGCTGTAGGCTCGCCCGTGCCCGCGATCGTCGCCGTCGCCGGCGGTGCGGGGCTGCTCGTGGCCGGCACCGTCGCCGAACGCATGTGCCCCGTCCCGCCCGCCGACGACGAGAACGGCCAGGGCCCGGGGACACAAGCGGTCTGACCGCCCGCGGCCCCGCCGCCGTCGCACGACGAGACCGTCGCACGACGAGACAGCCGCATGGCAAGACCGCGACACGACATCGCTGCCGCACGACACCGCCGCCGACCGGAAGAGACGCCGACATGGACCGACTCGACATCCCCGACGCGCAGTGGACCCGCGTCTCGCCCCGGTACGTCTGGCCCGAGCTGGTCGGCTACGTCGTCACCGGGCTGATCGTGGCCGCCGCCACCGTCCCGCTCTGGTTCATCGGCCAGTGGTGGACCTACGCGATCACCGCCGCCGTCGTGCTCGTGACGATCGTCGTCGCCGCCCTGACCCCCCGTCGCGTCCGGGCGATCGGCTACCAGCTGCGAGAGGACGGCCTCCTGCTGCGCAAGGGCATCCTGTACCTGCGGGTCGTGGCCGTGCCCTACGGGCGCATGCAGCTCATCGACATCAACCGGGGCCCGGTCGTCCGGGCGCTCGGTCTCAGCGCCCTCAAGTTCGTCACCGCGGCCGCGGCATCGGCCGTGACGATCCCGGGCGTCCCCGCCGACGAGGCCGAGCGGCTGCGCGACCGCCTCGTCGAGCTGGCCGAATCGCGGCGGGCCGGCCTGTGAGCGACCCCCGCACCGGAGCGGCCGGGGGCGGGGCCCGGCCCGCGCCTCCGGCCGCCGCCGCCCTCCCCGACGGCGAGTGGCACCGCCTGCACCCGGCCACCCCGCTGCTCAAGGGCGGCATCGCCCTGGCCGCGGTGCTCGTCATCCTGTTCAACAACGCACGCGAGTACGTCGTCGAGCTGTTCGTGCCCGGCGGTCGGCGGGGCGACGAGGGCGACCCGTTCGGCTACGTCGTCGACCAAGGCTGGCTGGGCCTGCTGCTGTTGGCCGTGGTCGTGGTCATCGCCCTGTTCGTCGGCGGGTTCTGGCTGTCGTGGCGCATGCACACCTTCCGGGTCGGCGACGACGTGGTCGAGGTGCGCAGCGGCATCGTGTTCCGCACCAACCGGCGGGCACGGCTCGACCGCATCCAGGGCATCAACATCCAGCGCCCGCTGCTCGCCCGCGTCTTCGGCGCCGCCAAGCTCGAGGTCAACCAGGCCGGGCAGGACGCCAACGTCAACCTCGCCTACCTGCGCTCGGCGTCGGCGGACGACCTGCGCCGCGAGATCCTGCGGCGGGCGGGCGGGGGGCCGCCGCCGCACTCCCCGCCCACGAGCGCCGCCGGGGCGCCGGCCGACCCGGGTGCCGGACCCACGACCACGGGGCACCCCGACGCCCCGGCCCCGCACCGGCAGGGCTTCGGCGGTCTCGTCGAGCAGCGCGCGAACGAGTTCCTCGCGCCCGAGCTCGACCCCGACGAGGCGCCGCCGCAGTCGGTCGTGGCCCTCTCGCCCGGCCGCCTGATCGGGTCGACCGTCCTGAGCGGGTACACGCTGTTCCTGCTGGCCGCCGTCGTGGCGATCGTGATCAGCGTGGTCACGACGGGCGAGTGGTTCCTGCTCTTCGTGCTGCTGCCGGCCGTGCTCGGCTCGGGCGGGTTCTACGTCAACCGCATCACGAAGTCGCTGCGCTACACGATCGCCGGCACGCGCGACGGGGTCCGCATCGGCTACGGCCTGTTCTCGACCTCGAACGAGACGTTGCCGCCCGGCCGCATCCACTCGGTCAAGGTCAGCCAACCGCTGCTCTGGCGCCCGTTCGGCTGGTGGGACGTCAAGATCAACCGCGCCTCGCGCTCGAGCACCAAGGGCGCCGCCGGGCAGGAGAACACGACGATCCTGCCGGTCGGCGACGAGGACGACGTCCGCCGCGTCCTCGAACTCGTCCTGCCCGAGCTGGTCGGCGTGGCCGCCGTGGGCGTCGCCACCGAGGAGGCGCGGGCCGGGTCGACCGCGTCGGCCGACGTCCCCGAGGCGGTCACCCCCGAGGCAATCGTCTCCGCGACGGTCCCGAGGACGGACGCCTCCGCGACCGGCGAGGCCGCGCCTCCTGCCGTCCGCGACGCGGTCGAGGCGACGACCGAGCACACCCTCTCGCTCGTCGAGGGCGGCCTGAGGTCGAGCGGCACCGACGGTGGCTTCACCGTGTCGCCGCGGCGGGCCGCCGTGCTGCGCTGGTTCTCGTGGCGCCGCAACGGGTTCCGCACGGCGCCGGGCGCGCTGCTGCTGCGCAAGGGCGCGATCTGGCGACAGCTCGTCATCGTGCCGCTGCCCCGGGTGCAGAGCGTCGGCCTCGTGCAGGGTCCGCTGCGTCGGCGGTTGCGGCTCGCGACCGTGCACCTGCACACCGTCCAGGGGCCGATCGTGGCCGAGATCGGCGCTCTCGACCAGGACGACGCCCTCGGCTTCTTCACGACCGCCGGCCGCGAGGCGGTCGCCGCCGCCCACGCCGACCGCACCCACCGCTGGAGCGAGGAGACCCCGTGACCGACCCCCGCGACCCGCGCGACGACCGCCGCCGGCCCCCGGGCGGCTCCGACCGCCGCAGCGGCCGCCTCGGCGTGGGCATCGTCGGTGCCGGTCGCGTCGGGCCCGTGCTCGGTGCGGCACTCGCCGCGGCGGGCCACGCGATCGTCGGCATCTCGGCCGTGTCCGAGCGCAGCCGCGACCGGGCCGAGGCGATCCTGCCCGGCGTGCCCGTGCTGACCGTGCCCGAGATCGTCGAGCGCAGCGAGCTCGTGCTGCTCGCGGTGCCCGACGACCAGCTCGCCGACCTCGTGCAGGGTCTCGCCGCGACGGGTACCTGGCAGCCCGGCCAACTCGTCGTGCACACGTCGCCCCGTCACGGGCTCGAGGTGCTGCGGCCCGCGCTCTCGTCGGGGGCGATCCCGCTGGCGATCCACCCGGCCCTCGCCTTCACCGGCACGACCATCGACCTCGTCCGGCTGCGCGACGCCTGGTGCGCCGTCACCGCGCCGACCCCCGTGCAGCCGATCGGCCAGGCGCTCGTCGTCGAGATGGGTGCCGAGCCGGTCATCGTCGCCGAGGCCGACCGGGCCCGCTACGCCGAGGCGATCGCGACGGCCACCGAGTTCTCGGCCGCGATCGTCGCCCAGTCGGTCGGTCTGCTGACCGAGCTGGGCCTGCCCGAGCCCGGCCGCCTGCTCGCGCCGCTGATGCGGTCGGCCATGGACGCCGCCCTCGGCGAGGCCGGCGGCGCGGTCGGCCCCGGTACCATCGACATGGCCTCGTTCGACGACGGCCCCACCGCGTTCGGTGACCCGCGCGCCTGACCCGGCCCGCGCCTCCCGCCCC
>NZ_LHOZ01000108.1:0-30505 GCF_001297205.1 Frigoribacterium sp. RIT-PI-h
CGCCGGTCGTTCCGGTGGTGCCGGTGGTTCCGGTGCCGGTCGTGGTGCCGGAGCTGGCCGAGTCGCCGACCACCGAGATCGCGTTGCCGCCCACGGTCACGGGCAGCCCCACCGACGGCACGACCTGGGTGCCGCCGAGGATGCCGTCGTCACCACTCGTGGTGCCGGTGGCCGAGCCGGCGGGAACGGCGTCAGCCGCGCCTCCTGCGGGGGCCTCGGTCGAGGTGCCCGTGCTGGCCGAGTCGCCCAGCACCGAGATGGCGTTGCCGCCGACCGCGACCGGCAGGGTCACGTCGACCAGGCCCTGGGTGCCCGAGCCGATCGAGTCGTCGCCCGACGTGGTGGACGGTGCGGGCGCCGCGGGAGCGACCGGTGCTGCCGGGGCCGGGGCCGCGACGGGAGCCGCGGTGGCCGAGTCGCCCAGCACCGAGACGGCGTTGCCACCGACGGCGACGGGCACGTCGACCGAGACGATGCCCTGGGTGCCCGAGAGCACTCCCGAGTCACCGCTCGTCGTCGTGACCGGCGCGGCAGGTGCGGCAGGTGCAGCAGGTGCCGCAGCCGGCACGGCGGGAGCAGCAGCCGGGGCGGCAGGAGCCGCGGCCGTGCTGCTCGAGTCGCCGAGGACGCTGACGGCGGTGCCGAGGGCCGAGACCGGGGCCTCGACGACGGCGCCGACCTGGGTGCCCGAGAGCAGCCCGTCGTCACCGGTGGTGGTCGCCGCGTTCGCGGCGGTCGTTCCGAGGGCCCAGATGCCCCCGACGAAGAGCGCTCCCATGAGCCCTCTCGAGACGTACGTGTTCATGGTCTTCTCCAAGAGATGAGGTGTGTGGTGCCGCGTGGTCGCGGCGGGGTCGCTGATGTCGCCGGCAGCCGGGATGCTGCAGGGGCGACGCGACCGGCCTCAGTCGGGGGAAGAGTCGGTGTCGTAGGCAGGCGTCGACGGGAGGTCGTCGTCGCCGTCCGCGGACCCCGCCGAGACGGCGAGTCCGGGAAGCTGGGAGGCGCGGGTCGCGTCGAGCGCGACGGCACCGCCGGCCGCTCCCCCACCCGAGGCCTGACCGTTCGCGCCACCGCCGGTGCTCGACGGCAGGGCGGGCGTGCCGTGGTCGTCACCGGCGGGGCGCGGCGTGGGGCCGGGGATGGGCGCGAGGGGCACGCTGGTCGCGTCGGTGGCCGAGGCCGGACCGGCGGCGATCTGCGCCCGCAGGCTGGTGACCGCGTCGGTCGCGTCGGTCGCCTCGGTCGCCGCGTCGGCGACGGAGGCAGCCGTGACGACGTCGGCTCCGAGGCCGTCGACGTCTGCGGCCGCACCGCCGAGCGCGTCGCTCGCGGGAAGCGTGAGGCCGGGCCGGGGCGTGACGCCCTCGGGCACGACCGGCGGGGCGATCGGCGCGGCAGGGGCCGCCGCCGAGTCGCCGACGGCGGCGAGGCCACCGTCGACGACGCCGGTCACCGGGTCGGTCACGGTCGAGACGGGTGCCGGGCCGGTGACGGCGGACACCACGGGGACGGCCGCGACGACCTGGTCGACGGTCTGCGCGACGGGAGCCACGACGGACGAGACGGGCGCGACGGCCGTGACGTGCTGGACGGTCTGCGGCACCACGGGGGCGGCGGTCTGGACGACGTGCTGCACCGGCGGGGCGACGGCCGTGGCCTGGACGGCGACGTCCGTGACCTGCGACACCGCGCCTCCTGCGGTCTGACCGACGGCGGCCACGGGGGCGTCGAGCGAGCCCGCGACCTGGCCGACGGCCGAGGTGACACCGCCGAGGAGCGACGAAGGGGCTTCGTCGGCCGAGGCCGACGTCGACGAGAAGACGAGTCCGAGACCGACCATGCCGATCGCGGCGAGACCGGAGAAGCCGAGGAGGCGCACGAGACGGAGCGGAGAGGGTCGCCTCGTCGTCGTCTCGGCCGTCTGATCCACGGCGCACCTTCTTCGGTCGCGTCTCACGTCGGGGTGGTTGATCCCCGACACCGGGGCGTTCGCCCCTCATCACGCTGGTAGGACGCGATGTGTCGTCGTTTCTACGCCGACCGACCGGGGTTGTCCATGAGGACGCCTCAGATGTACCCCGTTCACCCGGATTTCCTTCAGGCGAGGGCAGGCGTCACACCAGCTCGAGGTCCCAGGCCGGCGGCATGTAGGCGGAGCCCCACCCGGCGCGCAGACGGGTGACGGCGCGGTCGAACGACTCGAGCACGTCCATCTCGCGGCGGACCATCGACTGGAGCTGCAGCCCCTCGTACAAGGCGACGAGTTGCTCGGCGCCCCGGGCCGGTTGCATCGTCTCGGGCTCGCGCCCGAGTTCGACGTCCTGTGCGAGGGAGGAGTGGATCAGCCGGTAGAACTGCAACCACTGCTCGTACAGGGGCCTCGCGAGCGGGTGGCCGGGAGTGGCCGCGACGGTGACCGTGGCACTCAGCAGGCGCATGAGCGCGGGCTCGGCAGCGTTGGCCTTGACGATGGCCCGCAGCAAGGCGATGGTGCCGTGGGTCCGGGCGAGGGGCAGAAGGGGACGGGTGCGGCGGCCGACCCAGAGGTCGACCGTGGCGAGCACGAGCCCGTTCCAGTGGGTGAACTCGTCGGTCACGACCTTCACGGGCAGGCCGGCGGCCTGGGCGACCAGCGCGAACGACGCCTCGTGGAAGGCGTGCTCGGTGAAGACGCGCATGGCCGCCTCGACGATGGCGATGCGCCGCTCGACGGCGACGGAGGGCGCTCCGAACGGGATGGCCGGGGCGGTGGTGGCTGCCGGGGCGTCCGCCGGCTCGGGGTGGGGCTGGTGGATCACGGATCGGCGTTACGGACCGTGACGGGCACCGGTCGGCGCCCAGTCCGGGGCACATCGGCACCGCGGCGCCGGCCGCGTCACCGAGGCGACGCGACCGACGGGGCCGGAAGGGGCGCGTACCCGAACGCCGCCGCCCTCCTCGCCGCACGACACCCGATGGGTCGTGGCCGGTCCTCACCCGAAGAGGGCCGGTGTGGCGTGTCCAATTAGTACGCCAGGCGTGCCCCGATCCGCACGACGCCGGGCAGATTGTCAGGGACTGCTTTAAAGATTGTGTTATCAGGTTGTTCCGCGTATACATCAGGTAACGGGGAACGCTCGCACGTACCGACGCGTGTGTCCAGGTGCCTCCTCTTCTTTCCAGTCAGGTGGCGCTCCATGCCCCGATCGACGTCCACCTCCCTCCTCGCCCGCTCGGGGCTCGTCCTCGGCGTCGCCGCAGCGCTCACGGTGGCCTCGGCCCTGCCCGCCAGTGCCGCGACCGTGATCGACGGCCCCGTCGACCTCGGCTCGGCCTCGACCTACGGTGTGCTCGCCGGGTCGACCGTCACGAACACCGGGACCACCGTCGTGAACGGCGACGTCGGCCTCAGCCCGGGCACCTCGGTCGTCGGCTTCGACGCCGGCGGCCCCGGCGTGATCGTCGGCGGCGTGCAGCACGTGAACGACGAACCCGCCCAGCTCGCCCAGCAGGACCTCACCACCGCCTACGACGTCGCGGCGAGCCTCACCCCGCAAGAGAGCAACGTCATCGACCTCGCCGGCCGGTCACTGACCCCGGGCGTCTACTCCGGAGGCGCGGTGCAGGTCACCGACAACGGCGCCCTCGCGTTCGCCGGCAGCGCCGAGTCGGTGTGGGTCATCCAGGCCGCCAGCACGCTGACCATCGGCTCGAACACCACCATGACCTTCTCGGGCGGCGCGAGCGCCTGCAACGTCTTCTGGCAGGTCGGCAGCTCGGCCACCCTCGGCACTGCCGCGGACTTCCGCGGGACCGTCCTCGCCCAGGAATCCATCACCGCCACCACGGGTGCCACCGTCATCGGACGCCTCCTCGCCCGCACCGGCGCCGTGACCCTCGACACGAACACGATCACCGTCCCCGCGGCCTGCCCCACGACCGGCACCCCGTCCGAGACCGTCGCACCCACCATCACCTCGGGCAACCCGACGACCGCGACCGAAGGCACCCCGTACTCGTTCACCGTCACCGCGACCGGCACCCCGGCACCGGAGTTCACCGTCACCACCGGCACCCTGCCCGCCGGCCTCACGTTGAACGGCACCACGGGCGAGATCTCGGGCACCCCGACCACGCCGGGTGACACCACCGTCACCATCACGGCCGACAACGGCACCACACCCCCCGACACCGCGGACTACACGATCACGGTCACCCCGGCCGACGTCGTCACCCCGACCCCGGGTGAGGGCGGCACCCCTCCCGGCACCGTGACTCCCCCCGGCACGACCACCCCGCCCGGCACGACCATCCCGCCGACCCCGGTGGTCCCCGTGTCCGACCGGAACGGCAACGGCCCCCGCGGTGACCTGGCCTACACGGGTTCGGACGCCACGCTGCCCGCGATCGGTGCCGGCCTGGCCCTGCTGCTCGGCGCCACGCTCGTCGTCACCACGGCGATCCGTCGCCGTCGCCTGAACCGTTCCTGACCGACATCCCCAGGGGCCCCGTCGATGTGCTTCGATGGGTCCCCTGCGGATGTTCTCTGTCACCGGACGGATGCTCGCGGACCACATGAGAGGTCCTGATGAGCCAACCCCCGCCGATCCCCGTCGACTACGTCCACGATCCCGACTCCAACTCGGGCCGTGTCGTCGACGCGATCTACGCCCTGCAAGATGCCGAGGCCCTCTTCCGGGCCCGACTGCGGTCCAAGTTGGGCATCGGGGCCAGTGAGCTGACGACCGTGCAGTTCCTCGCCCGGCTCGAGACCCGCCACATGTCGGCCCGGCCGATGGACGTTGCGGCTCATCTCGGCATGACCAGCGGGGCCGCGTCGATCATCGTCGCCCGCCTCGTGACCCGCGGCTACGTCGTCCGGCGGACGAACCCCCGGGACGGTCGAGGGCAGCACCTGCAGCTGACCGAGGCCGTGCACAACGCGGTCGCCCGGGCGGCCGGAGGGGGCCGACTCGGCGCCCTCGAGGGCGTCCTCGGCCTGTCCGACCGGGAGTCGCGACGCGTCGTCTCCCTGCTCTCGGGCGTGACCGACGGGTACACCGATGGCGCCTCCACCGACCGACCCGCGCCTCCTGCCTGAGACAGCTCGACCCGGTCGGGGGTCTCACCGACCGGCTGCGTACCTCGCGCTCACCTCGGCCGCCGTCGAGGCCACGTCCAGGACCGTCGTGTCGTCGAGGTCACCGCGGTAGTACTTGCTCGTCGGGGACGACGGCCACGAGATGCTCACCGCGTCGTATCCGATCCGCCAGTACCCCCGGGCGTTCTCGGCGGCCGCCTGGGTCGACGAGCCGACCAGCGTGCCGTCGACGTAGAGAGCCATGCCCGACGGGCTCAAGGTCGCCGTCGCCAGGTGCCACGCACCGTCGTTGTACGCCGCCGGGCTCTGCACGCTGAAGTACCCGGCGCTGTAGACGCCGAAGATCAGCGTGCCCCGGTCGGTCAGGTAGAGATGGCGGTCGTACTGACCCGACGATCCCGCCTGGCTGTTCCCGAAGCCGATCAGCTTGCCGCCCGTCGTCGTGGTCGTGCGGAACCAGGTCTCGACGGTGAAGATCTGCGGCCCGTCGATGTTCTGCCCCGTCGTGACCTGCCCGCTGACGCCGTCGAGCCGCAGGAAGGGGCCGTCACCGGGGGCGCACGTGCCGCCGGCGATCGTGGCCCCGGAGGTGAGGGTCCCCGACCGCCCGTTGCCGCCGCTGTCGCGCGCGGTCGTGCCGACGCCGTCGTTGAACTGGTAGGCGAACCGCGCCTGCGCCGCCACCGGACGGTCGAGGCAGGTGAACCGGGACGTGGCGAGGGTGCTCGACGTCGACGTCGTGGCCGAGAACGCGGCGTGGCTCGAGCCGACGACGAGGAACAGCACGGCCACCCCGGCGACCACGGTGAGCACGACGCCCGAGACGCGGGCCGCGCGGGACCGACCCGTCGGGGGCGTCGGTGCGCGGTGGCGGGAGAGGGCGAGCGGATCGACGACGCCCTCGCCCGCCGGTTCGAGCCGTGTCGCCGCGAGCAGCAGCAGCACGGCGAGCGACACCACGAGGACGCCCGCGACGCGATCACCGCCGTGCCAGAGCATCGGAGCCCCGACGGACGGCACGAGCAGGACGCCGACGCCGTGCACCGCGTCGGCCGACACGAGGCCGGAGTCGACCGCGGCGTTGGCGTCGCCCTTCAGCCGGAGCGAGCCGTCGTCGGTCGTGTCGACCAGTCGGTGCAACCGCTGCTCCCCGGCCCGGCCCGGGGCGCCGACGAGCAGCACCTGCCCCGCGTCGAGGTCGGCGGTGTCGACGGGCATCGCCACCACGACGTCCCCGGGGGTGATCGCGGGCGCCATCGACCCCGAGACGACGGTCGTGGGCGACCAGCCCCAGAGGGCCGGGACGGCCGCCCAGAGCAGGAGGCACACGGCCATCGTCAGGACGACCCGCGCGATCGTCGCCAGGCACAGGGCACCCCAGAACGACAGGTCGGAGCGGACCTGCGGGGTGATGTCGGCGGCGGGGGTCGCGACGGTCGTCATGAGGGCGTGTTCCGGTTCGGGCGTCGACTCCCGCGCTAGCGGGTCTGGGCCTCCCAGGTGAAGGCGATCGCCGCACGTGAGTCCTGACCGGTGTTCGGGGTCGCCTGCCCGAGCGTGTACGAGAACTCGAACGAGCGGGACTCGGTCGCCGTCCCGGCCGGTGACCACGTGGGGGCGCCGTTCGCGTAGCCGGTCCGCTGGCTCGCGAAGTCGGCCAGCGTGCCCGAGAAGACCTGGGCACCCTGGCTCGCCGGGGTGAAGCCGTCACACGAAGCGTTCGAGGCACCCGACCCCTGTCGGATCGTCAGGTCGAGGTACGACGACAACGAGTTGGTCGTGGTCGCCGCGGTGCCGTAGAGCCGGACGGCCGAGGGCAGGCTGCCCGTCGACGTGACCGTGATGCACCTCGTCCCGGAGTCGCCGGGCATCAGGTTCGAGGCCGAGAACAGGGCGACGTCGGAGTCGTCGTCCGTGAGCTGCACGGAGCCGGTCGACCAGTTGCTCGTGGGGTTCGAGGTGGTGGCCGAGAAGGCCGAGTACGACGCCGTCGAGATGATGGCGCCGGAGGCGATGACGGCGACGGGCACGGCGGCCCAGCGGGCACGGCGCGTCCAGCGGGCGCGGCTGATCGATCGGGACATGTCGGGGAGTCCTTCGGGTGGGGGTCGCCGAGGCCCCCGTGGTGCCTGTCGGGAGGGGGCTCGGTCGTCTCGGCACGGTGCCGATGGGGCGACGGTACCGACGGATCGTCATCTCGGTAAGGGGCGTCGTGTCCCCAGTGAGGGGGATCGCCACGTACCCCGCCGGATCGTCCCGACCCTGGCTCAGCGGCCGCGACCCGCGAGGAGCGCGTGCAGCAGCGGGACCGCCGAGGTGACCATCAGCACCGTGCCGACCACGTCGTCCCCGCTGCGCAGGACCGCACCCGCGACGAGCAGGCCTGCGAAGAGCACGGCCGAGACCACGCGCCGGGCGGTCCGCTCGATGCGAGTCAGCTGGCGCTCGATCCGGGGACTGCCCACCTCGAGCGTGCCGTCCTCGAGGCGCGTGACGAGGTGGTCGAGTCGGCCGGGCAGGCGCACGGCCACCGTCGCGGCGTCGAGGGTGCGGCGCGTGACGTCCTGCACCGCGTTGCCCCGTTCGTCGCGGATCAGCTGGGCCGCGTACGGCTCGACCGAGTCCCACAGGTTGAAGGCGGGGTCGAGGGCGCTGGCCACACCCGAGGTCAGCGTCATCGCCCGCAGGACGAGCAGGAAGTCCTCGGGCAGCTGGAACGGCAACGAGCGGATGAGGTCGCCGAACTGACCGGCGAACTCGCGGTACTCGCGCGGGTCGACCTGACGCAGCTCGGCGAACCCCATGCCGCCGAACCGGGCGAAGGTGGCGGTCACGGCCCGCTCCAGTCCGAGCGTGTCGGCGCTCGGCAGCAGGACGCCGAGGTCGCGCATGGCGTCGACCATGCCGGAGCCGTCGCGGGAGGCCGCCGCGATCAGCAGCTTGCGCAAGCCCGTCCGGGTGCCCGTCGGCACCTCGCCCATCATGCCGAAGTCGATGAAGGTGAGCTTCCACGGTCGCTGTCCGTCGACCGCGTCGGGCACGGGGGTCACGAAGATGTTGCCGGGATGCGGGTCGGCGTGGAAGAACCCGCGGGTGAAGAGCTGGTCGAACATCACCTCGGCGAAGACGGGCGCGACCTCGGCCGGGTCGATGCCGGCCGCGGCGAGCGCGTCGACGTCCGTGATCTTGATCGCCGAGACGTCGTCCAGCACGAGGACGCGACGCGTGGTGCGCTCCCACACGACGTCGGGCACGCTCACGCGGTCGTCGTCGGCGAAGTCGGCGGCGAACCGGGCCGAGTTGGCGGCTTCGTTGAGGTAGTCGATCTCCTCGAGGCTGGTGCGCGCGAACTCCTCGACGAGGGCGGGGGCGTCGACCCGGTCCGACACCAGTCGGACGTGGCTGAGCCAGCCGCCGACGCGACGGAGTGCCGCCAGGTCGACGTCGACCACGGCGTCGATGCCGGGCCGCTGCACCTTGAGCACGACGGCGGTGAGGCCCGTGTCGGCGGCGTCGGCGGGCCCGAGCGCCGCGCGGGGCGCCTGGCCGAGCGGCGCGGCGGCGATGGGGGACTCGGCCACCGTCGCGAAGACCTGCCCGAGGGGTCGGCGGAGCCCCGCCCCGGCCTGGGCGCGGGGGCCCGCGAAAGGGACGGGTGTGACCTCGTCCTGCAGCCCCTCGAGTTCTTTCGTGATCTCGGGCGGCAGCACGTCGAGGCGTGACGACAGGTACTGGCCGACCTTGATCATCAGGCCGCCGAGGGCGAGCGCGGGCACGTGGAATCCCCGGGCGAAGCGCCGCATGCGGCGGGCCCGGGTCCGCTCGGCCAGACGCCGCAGACCGAAGCGGGGCAGGACGAGTTCGAACCACCAGGTGACGGCGAGATGCCGCGAGGCGAACCGCAGGATGCGGCGGTAGCGCGCGCGACCGGCCCGGTCACGCACCGGAGGACTGGACGCGGAGGGGTCGGTCGACGCCACCCTCGTCAGTCTCGGGCGAGGATCGAGTAGATGCGACGACGGGCCTCGTCGAGCACCGCCACCGCCTCGTCGACCTGCTCGGGCGAGCCCGTCCGGCCGACCTGCGCCGTGGCGCGGGCCAGCTCGACGCCGGCCTTCGGCAGGGCGCGGAAGCGGTCGCCGGTGGCAGAGCGCTCGGGCTCCCACGGTGCCGACGGGTCGACCCCGGCGGCGGCGCGGCCGGCGTCGGTCAGCGAATAGACCTTGCGACCGTCGGTCTCCTCCGCGGCGACGAGCCCCTCGTCGGAGAGCAGCTGCAGGGTCGGGTAGACGGACCCGGCGCTGGGCTTCCAGTCGCCGCCGCTGCGCTCGTCGATCTCGCGGATGATCTGGTAGCCGTGCATCGGGCGTTCGGCCAGCAGCGCGAGGATCGCGGCACGCACCTCGCCCCGCGGGGCGCGGGTGCCCTCGCGGCGGTCGAATGTCGAGCGGAGCTGCTCCATGGCCTGCCACATGCCGTCGAGGCCGGTGCCGAATCCGAAGGTGCCGGGTGCTGACGTGCTGCTCATGGTGTTCTCCTTCTCGAGGGTGGAACGGGGTCGAACGATACCCGGACGATATACCCGAACCCCCGGTTCGTCAGGGCTGACGCCCAGGCAGGAGGCGCGGCCACGGAAGTCCCGAACGGTCCTGTTCTGGGGGTGCCCGCCCACTCGTACGGGGGGTCCGCGCCGGCGGACGGGGGTGGTTGAGTTCCATTCGTGGGTATGAACCCCCACCGACGGCTCGCTGCCGTCACCTCTCCGGCGTTCCCCGACGTCCGCCGGCGAGCCCTGCTGCCTCGGCGTTCCCCGACGTCCGCCGAGGCGGCAGGACCTCCGGCGTTCCCCGACGTCCGCCGGAGCAGCACATCCTCGGTGACGACTCGCGCCTCCGAGACCTCTTGGAGTCCTGCATGCCCTCGTTCCCGACCGGCCGTCTCGCGGCCACCGCCGCCGCCGCGGCCCTCGTGCTCACCGCCCTGGTGTCCGCACCGGCCCAAGCCGCCCCCTCGTCCGTCTCGGCCGGCACGGTCCCGGTCACGACGGCCGCGGCCTCGACCTCCGCGTCGACGTCCGCCGCCTCGACGGTCACCGCGGGCGTCGCGGCCGACCTGTCCCGCGACATGGTGAAGGTGCCCGCCGCGCCCCTCCTCAAGGCACAGACCGACGACGCCGTGTCGCCGGCGGCCGGGGTGACGACCCCCCCGGTCTCCGTCGGCATCGCCCCGGTGACCGCGGCCCCCTCGGACGACTCCGCCACGCCGCCCGACGACGCCTCGGTCCGCACCGCCGTCACGCAGCTGCACGACTACTGGTGGGAGGAGTCGGGCCACACCGTGAACGTGACGCTCGCCGGCATCGAGACCCGTCCGCTCGACCAGGCCTCGTGCGTCCCCGCCACCGTCCTCAACACGGTCCACACCTCGGCCTTCGGGGGTCGGTTCGCGAAGTACGCCTGGGCCGGGACCAACGAGCACCTGATCGTCCTCAGCCGCGAGACCTGCGGCACGACGGCGACGGCCTTCGGCACGGTCGGCGGCGACGGCGGCGAGGTCTTCAGCTCGTACGGCGCGGGCACCGCGCTCGGCGTGCCGGTCCTGCTCCACGAGTTCGGCCACAACCTCGGCTTCGGCCACGCCGGCGCCGGAATGTGCCGCAGCACGACCTCGTTCGACGGGGCCGCCAGCGACTACCGCTACGCCACGTCGACCGACACCCCCGCCGCCTGCCCCGTGCTCGAGTACGGCGACTTCCTCGACATCATGGGCTACTCGGTCTCGTCGGCCCGACCCCACCTGTCGTCCGTGCAGCGCGTCCGCGCCGGCTTCCTGACCGACGTCACCACGCTCAGCGGGGCCGGCACCACCCGGCAGATCACCGTCACCTCGCTCGACGGCACCGCCAAGGGCCGCGCCCTCAAGGTCGTCGATCCGCTCAGCGGGCAGGACTACTACGTCGAGTACCGCACCGCCACCGGTACGGACGCGACCAGCGCCGAGTTCGGCGGCCGGGCGGCGTCCTGCGCGCTCGTCGCGTCGGGCTTCACCCGGTGCGCTCTCACCAGCGACAAGGCGACCGGCAGCGTCCGCGTGCTCCGACCGCTCACCCTCTCGGGCAGCACGGTGTCGACCGTCGCCCTGGCCGTCGGTCTCGACGCGAAGCGCGACCCCAGCCGTCGCGACACCCACCTCGACGCGGGCGAGTCGTTCACGAGTGCGAACGCCGGCTTCACCGTGTCGGTCCGCTCCATGACCCCGTCGGGAGGCGCGGTGCTCGACGTCACGCTCGCCGGGGCCGCCAAGAAGGCCCCCGCCACGACGACCACGGGCGCGCTGACGGTCGACCGGACCCGCCAGACCTACGGCTCCACCACGCGCATCACGGCCACCACGCAGGTCACCACGGCCGACGGGTCCGCCCCGGTCGGCACGGTCACGCTGCGGGACGGCACCACCGTCGTCGGCTCCGTACGGGTCGGGGCCGGCGGACGCGCCGCGGTGACCCTGCCGGGGACGACGGCCGCGGGTGCCCACTCGCTGCGCGCCTCCTTCGTCCCCGACTCGGCCGCCCAGGCCGCGTCGGACTCGACGGTCGTCCCGGTCACGGTCGACAAAGCGGCGACGACGGCCTCGCTGACACTGAACCGCAGCACCCAGGCCTACGGCTCGACCCCCGTGACGGTGACGGTCACCGTCACCGGCGTCGGCGGGGTCGTGCCGACCGGCACGGTCTCGGTGGCGCTCGACGGCCCCCGCGTGGCACAGGTCGCCGTCTCGGGCGGCAAGGCGAGCTACGCGCTGCCCTCGACGACGACCGTGGGAACCCACCGCCTCGTCGCGACCTTCACGCCGGCCGACGCCTCGCTGACGTCGTCGACGAGCGGCACGGCCAGCATGACCGTCACGAAGGCGACGTCGACCAGCGCCCTCGTGCCCGGGTCGACCGC
Source organism: Frigoribacterium sp. RIT-PI-h (assembly GCF_001297205.1). NCBI lineage: Bacteria > Bacillati > Actinomycetota > Actinomycetes > Micrococcales > Microbacteriaceae > Frigoribacterium > Frigoribacterium sp. RIT-PI-h. Next base: position 12,031 of record NZ_LHOZ01000108.1, read on the forward strand.
CGTCAAGAAGAACACCGCCTCGAGCGTCACCGTCACGGTCTCGGCCGCGGGCGTCCCGAACCCGACCGGCACCGTCACCGTGACCGCCGGCGGCAAGGTCGTCGGCACGGCGACGTTGTCGGCCACGGGTTCGGGGCGGGTGACCGTCGCGGTCGCGAAGTTCGCGCAGGCGGGCACCTACTCGCTGTCGGCCTCGTACGCCGGGGCGAGCACGGTCTCGACCAGCGTCTCGAAGCCGGTGCAGGTCACCGTCCGCTGACGCGGGCCGCACCCCGCGCCGACCCTCCCGCACGGCCGGCTCGACCTGCCGTTCCGCGACGAACCCCGTTCCGTGCCATGAACCACGAAGAAGGTGGGTTCATCGCACGGAACGGGGTTCGAGAGCAGGAGAGGCACGAGGCGGCGCCCCGAGGAGGCGCGGGCCGGCCGGCCGGGTACGGATCAGTACTTCGCGGACTGCCCGCCGTCGATCGGCACGACCGCCGCATTGACGTAGGTGGCGTCGTCCGACAGCAGGAACGCCACGACCGAGGCGATCTCGTCGGCCTTGCCGTAGCGCTTGGTCGGGTTGATCTGGATGAACTGCTCGGCGGCCTTCTCGGGGTTCTCGGCGTCGATCTGTCGCATGGAGGCCTCGACCATGGGCGTCCAGATGGCGCCGGGGGCGATCGCGTTGACGCGGATGCCGAACTCGCCGTACTCGACGGCCGAGTTCCGGGTCAGGCCGACGACGCCGTGCTTGGCCGCGGCGTAGCCCGACTGGTTCCCGACCCCGCGGATGCCGCCGACGCTCGCGGTGTTGACCACCGCACCGCCGTCGCCCTGCGAGCGCATGACGCCGAGCACCTTCTCGAGACCGAGGAACACCCCGCGCAGGTTGATCGAGACGACCTTGTCGAACTCGTCGGCACCGAAGCGCTCGGTGAGGTTCTGCTTGCCTTCGATGCCCGCGTTGTTGAAGAACGCGTCGCTGCGGCCGAAGCGGTCGACCGTCGCCGACACGTAGCGGGCGACGTCGCCCTCGCTCGACACGCCGGCGACGACGGTCAGCGCCTCGGCCGCGGGGACGGCCTCGAGCACGGCGGCCTGGGAGTCGGCGAGGCCCTTCTCGGACACGTCGACGAGGGCGAGCTTCGCCCCCTCGCTCGCGACGCGGCCGGCGGCCGCCCGCCCGAGGCCGGACCCTCCGCCGGTGATGAGGACGCCCTTGTCGGTGAACCGCCCCAGGGGCCGGGCTCCGGTTCTCTCGTTCGGGGGGCCCGCCGCGGCGCCGGGCCGGTGGCCGCGCAGCGGTGCGCGACCGCCGTAAGGCTACACATGTCGCCTTACTGCCCCCTGACCGCGGGGGCCGCCCCGCGCCTCCTGCCCGTCTCGTTCCCCTCGCTCCTCCATCCGCCACGGCTCCCGCCTCACCGCGACGAACCCCGTTCCGTGCGATGAACCACGAAGGTTCGTGGTTCATCGCACGGAACGGGGGTCACGGGCAGAGGAGGCGCGGGTCGGCCACCCGAGGAGGCGCGGGTCAGCTCCCGACGGACGTCTCGATCTCGACGCCGACGATGCGCTCGTCGGCGATCGTCACCGGGTACGTGTCGCCCGTCAGGCGCACGGCCGCCTCGGTCTCGCGCTCGGCGCACGAGCCGCCGACCCAGAGCTCGACGTCACCGGGCTCGACGACCCGTCGGTGCTGCCGGTCGGTCAGCGCCAGACGGGCGGTGGGGACGCGGAAGACGACCCGCGCCTCCTGACCGGGGTCGAGCGCGACGCGCGGGTAGCCGAGCAGCTGCGCGACGGGCCGGGTGACCGAGCCCACGACGTCGTGCGCGTAGAGCTGCACGAGGTCGGTCCCGGGACGGTCGCCCGTGTTGGCGACCGTCACCGACGCGACGAACGAGCCGCCCGCCGGCACCTCGGCCGAGTCGACGAGCAGGTCGGAGCGTCGCCACGAGGTGTACGACAGCCCGTGCCCGAACGGCAGCACGGGCGTGCTGTCGGCGCTCGTCACCTCGGACGGTCCGCCGAGGATCGGGTGCAGGTACGAGAACGGCTGCGCCCCGGCCGACCGCGGCAGCGACACGGGCAGGTGCCCGGAGGGCTCGACGCTGCCGGTCAGGACGCCGGCGACGGCGGCCCCGCCCTCCTCCCCCGGGAAGAAGGCCTGGACGACGGCGGCCGGTGCCCCCGCACCCGACACCGCCCAGCCGATGGCGTACGGCCGCCCCGAGAGCACGACCATGACGGTCGGCGTGCCCGTGGCGACGACGGCCTCGACGAGCTCGCGCTGCACCCCGGGCAGCTCGAGGCTCTCGACGTCGTTGCCCTCACCGACGGTGCCCCGCCCGAAGAGGCCGGCCCGGTCGCCGACGACCACGACGGCCACCTCGGCGCCGCGGGCGGCGTCGACCGCAGCGGCGATCCGTGTCCGGTCGTCGCCCTCGACGTCGCAGCCGGCCTCGACCACGACGTCGGCCATGGACAGCTCGGTGCGCAGGGACTCGGCGACGGTCGGCAACTCGATGCCGAGCGGCACGCCGGGGTGGTGCGCCAGCACGTGGTTGACGAACGAGTAGCAGCCCATCAGGGCTTCGGCACTGTCACCGTTCGGGCCGACCACCGCGACCGAGGCCGGGCCGGCACCTGCAGCGGCAGCGGCACCGGCCGCACCGACGACGCCCGGCACCAGCGGCAGCACCCCGTCGTTGGTCAGCACGACGACCGATTCGTCGGCGAGGCGGCGGGCGACCGCCCGGTGCTCGGCCGAGTCGAGGTCGATCGAGGTCGGCGGCGGCGTCTCGAACGTCTCGTCGAGCAGCCCGAGCTCCTCCTTCTCGGCGAGCACGCGCAGGACGGCCCGGTCGACCAGCGCCTCGTCGACCTCCCCGGCCCGCACGCGCTCGGCGAGCGGCTCGAGGTAGGCGTCGCCGGTGGGCAGCTCGACGTCGATGCCGGCCTCGAGGGCCAGCGCCGCGGCCTCGCCCCGGTCGGCCGCCACCGCGTGCATCACCTGCAGGAACGCCACCGAGAAGTAGTCCGACACGACGACCCCGTCGAACCCCCACCGCCGACGCAGCACGTCGGTCAGGTACGACGGCGTCCCGGCGACCGGCACCCCGTCGATCTCGGCGTACGAGTTCATCACCGAGCGCACCCCGCCGTCGAGCACGGCCATCTCGAACGGCGGCAGCAGCACGTCCTCGACGAACCGCGGCCCGGCCTGCGCCGGCGCGTGGTTGCGCCCCGCCGCCGAGGTCGAGTAGCCCACGAAGTGCTTGAGCGTCGCGTGAACGCCGGCCGCCTGCAGTCCCTTCACGTAGGCGGTGCCGATCGTGCCGACGACGTAGGGGTCCTCGGCGATGCACTCGTCGACCCGGCCCCACCGGGTGTCGCGGATGACGTCGAGCACGGGGGCGAGGCCCTGGTGCACGCCGAGGTCGCGCATCGATCCGCCGATCAGCCGGGCCATGCGCTCGACCAGTTCGGGGTCGAACGACGCACCCCAGGCGAGCGGCGTCGGGAACGTCGCGGCCTGCCAGGCGGCGAGTCCGGTCAGGCACTCCTCGTGCACCAGCGCGGGGATGCCCAGCCGGGTCTCGTCGCGCAGACGGCGCTGCTCGCGCCACAACCAGGAGGCGCGCTCGACCGGGTCCACCGGCCTGGTCCCGTAGACCCTCGTCAGGTGCCCGAGCCCGTGGCGGGTCGCCTCGACGTAGTCGCCCGACGTCGCCATCTCGCCCTGCATCGGGGCGACGTTCTCGGCTCCCTGGTCGACCCACCAGCCGACCAGCTGGCCGAGCTTCTCGTCGAGGGTCATCTCGGCGAGCAGCGACGCCACCCGGTCGGAGGCGCGGGGTTCGCCGACCGTGAGGGCCTGCGGTCGGTGAGCGGTGTCGGTCATCTCGGCTCGCGCCTCCTGGTCTGTGACGGTGTCGGTGGCGGTCATCCCTTGACCGCCCCGGTGAGCCCGCCGACGATGCGGCGTTCGAAGAGGCTGAAGAAGATCAGCGCGGGCAGCATCGACAACGCCGTGAAGGCGAGCACCCGGGCCGTGTCGACCGAGTACTGCGACGAGAACGCCTGGACGCCGAGCGGCAGGGTGAACGTCGACGGGTCGTTGAGGATGAACAGCGGCAGCAGGTACGAGTTCCAGGCGCCGATGAACGCGAGGATGCCCACGGTGATCACGCCCGGCAGCGACAGCCGCACCACCATGCGGAAGAAGAACCCGAGGCGGCTGCAGCCGTCGATGAACGCGGCCTCCTCGATCTCGTCGGGGATCGCGCGGAGGAACGGCACGAGGATGATGATCGTCGTCGGCAGGGCGAAGGCGATCTGCGGCAGGATGACGCCGGCCAGCGAGTTCGTCAGCCCGAGGTCGCGGATGACGAGGTACAACGGGGTGATCGCGACGGTCATCGGGAACATCAGCCCGGCCGCGAACAGCGCGTAGAGCACCCCGCGACCGGCGAAGCGGTACCGGGCCAGCACGTAGCTGGCGGCCAGGCCGAGCGCGACCGTGCCGATCGTGGTCGCCCCGGCCGAGATCAGCGAGTTGCCGACCTGTCGCCAGAACGTGCCGCCGGTCAGGACGTCGAGGTAGTTGCCGACCTGCCACGGGCTGGGGAACCCGGACGGGTCGGTCGTGATCTGCGCGTTGGTGCGGAAGCCGCCGATCACGATGAACGCGACGGGCGCGAGCATCGCCACGATGACGACCGCCGCGACCACGTACGCGACGCCGCGTCCGGGATCGGCGATGCCGCGCCTCCTGCGCTTCGGCGGTCGGTCACCGGTGGCGGCAGGCCCGCGGCCCCGAGGAGGCGCGGTGAGGGTCGAGGCGGTCATCGTTCTTCTCCTGCGGTGGTCGCCGAGGTCGTGACGGCCCCGGCCGTGTCGCGTCGCAGCACGAAGCGCTGGTAGACGAGGGCGACGACGAGCGAGATGAGGAACAGCACGACCGCGACGGCGTTGCCGTAGCCGTAGCTGCCCGAGGTGCGGCCGTTCGCGACCATGTAGGTCGCCATGGTCGAGGTGCCGGCGGTCGCCGCGATGTACTGACCCCAGATGATGTAGACGAGGTCGAACAGCTGCAGCGAGCCGATGATCGACAGGAACGCCCAGATGCGCAGGGTCGGGCCGAGCAGCGGCAGCGTGATGCGGCGTTGGATCTGCCACCAGCTCGCGCCGTCGATGGCCGCGGCCTCGCTCAGCTCTTCGGGGACGCCCTGCAGTCCGGCGAGGAAGAGGATGACGGCGAAGCCGACGTACTTCCAGGTGATGATCACCAGCAGCGTCCAGATGGCGATGCTGGGGTCGGCGAGCCAGTCGGTCGCGAGCGAACCGAGGCCGACCTTGGTGAGCAGGTCGTTGACGGCGCCGCTGCCCTGGAGCATGAGGCTCCAGCCCGTGCCGACGACGACCTCGCTGATGACGTACGGAACGAAGATCAGCACGCGGATCAGCGACTGACCGCGCAGCTTGCGGTTGAGCAGCAACGCGAGGCCGATGGCGACCGGGCCCTGCAGCACGAGCGAGAGCACGACGATCGTGGCGTTGTGCCGCAACGCGTCGAGGAAGGTCGGGTCCTGGAAGATCGTGACGTAGTTGCGGAACCCGACGAAGTCGGTCGGAGGGCCGAAGCCGGACCAGCTGAAGAAGCCGTAGTAGGCGGCCATCACGATCGGGAACACCACGAAGGCCAGGAACACCACGAGGGCGGGGCCGACGAGCAGGGCGATCTCGAGGCCGCGGGCGCCACGCCCCTTCCGGGACACGGCCCGGGAGGCCGCCGGGGGCGAGGCGAGTGCCTCGCCCCCGGCGGTGGCGTGAGGCCGCGAGGGTGCGGCGGGCCGCACGGAGGGTTCGCGGAGACTCACGATCCGACCTCTACGCCTTCTTGGCGGCGGCGTCGACGGCGTCGACGAACTGCTGCGGCGTGCCGTCGCCCGAGAGCAGGTCGACCACGGCGACGTTCATCGCGTTGCCGACGTTCAGGCCGTAGACGGTGTCGAGCCACTGCGAGACGAACGGGGCGTCGTTGTAGGCGCTGAGCACGTCCTGCAGGTAGGGCTCGGTGACGGCTTCCTGGGCGACCGTGTTGACGGGAGGCGCGTTGAAGGCCTTGTAGTACGCCGTCTGCACGTCGGGGGTCGCCAGGTAGTTCAGGAAGTCGACGCACGAGTCGGGCGCACCGGCCGAGCAGGAGTACCCGTCGACCCCGCCCATGATGGCGCCGGTCTCGCCGTCACCGCCGTCGACGGCGGGGAAGGGGAACCAGCCGAGGTCGGCCAGCGGTTGCTGGTCGGGCGTGAGCGAGGCGATGACGCCGGGGTTCCAGGCACCCATGAGCTCCATGCCCGCCTGGTGGTTGGCGATCAGGCCGGCCGAGCTGCCGGCGCCCTGCTGGGCGGCCGTCGTGAGGAACCCGTCGTTGAAGGGCTCGGTGTCGCGGAAGTCGGCGAGGTCCTCGGCGGCCTTGACCCAGCAGTCGTCGCTGAAGTCGCGGTCGGTCGCGGCCTGCTCGAGCACGTCCGAGCTGCACGAGCGCAGCGCGAAGAAGAAGTACCAGTGCGCGGCGGGCCAGGCGTCCTTGCCGCCGAGCGCCACGGGCGAGACGCCCGAGCCCTTCAGGGCGGTGACGGCCTGGTCGAGCTCGTCCATCGTCGTCGGGGCCTCGGTGATGCCGGCCGCGTCGAAGAGGTCCTGGCTGTACCAGAAGCCACCGGGCAGGACGGCGACGGGCATCGAGTAGACCTTGCCGTCGACCGAACCCGACCCGAAGGTGCCCTCGCTGATGTCGGCCTTCGCGTCGTCCGAGATGACGTCGGTGATGTCCTTGACCTGTCCGGCCGAGACCATCGCCTGCAGCTTGCCGCCACCGCGCTGGAGGAACACGTCGGGAGCGTCGCCCGAGTTGAGGGCCGTCTGCAGCTTGCTGTCGAAGTCCTCGTTCTGCACGGTCTGGACGTCGATCTTCACGTCCGGGTTGGCCTTCTCGAAGTCGGCCGCGGTCGCCGTCCAGAAGTCCTGGCCGGGGCCGGTCGTCGAGTTCTGCCAGAGGGTGAGCGTGCCGTCGTCCGACCCGCCCCCGCCCCCGGTGCTGCAGCCGGTCAGCAGTCCCGCTCCGATCAGCAGGGCCGCAGACCCGGCCAGGAGCCGTCGAGATGTGGTCATGGTTCCACCTTTTCCTCTTCGTTGAGCGGCCGTGGTCGGCCGAGCGTGCCGTGCTCCGATGCGCGGCATGGCCTCAGTGTCAAAAATGTCCGGGACGGTGTCAAACGTTTTCGAAAACCATTTCCGTCGGGCTAGGCTGCCGACGTGATGACGGCACGGGTGACGATCCACGACGTGGCACGGGCGGCCGGGGTGTCGGTCGCGACGGTGTCGAAGGCGGTCAACGGCCGTTACGGCGTCTCGGCCCAGGCGATCGAGCGCGTGATGGCGGCGGTCGACGAGCTCGGCTACGAGTCGAGCTTGGTGGCCAGCAGCATGCGGGCCCGCCGCACCGGGGTGATCGGCGTGCTGGTCGCCGACTTCGAGCCGTTCAGCTCGGAGGTCCTCAAGGGCGTCGGGGCGGCCGTGCGGTCGCGGGGTGCCGAGTACGACCTGCTGGCCTACAGCGGGGCGCACCGCGGCGAGAACACCGGCTGGGAGCGTCGCTCGCTCAGTCGGCTGAGCGGCACGCTGATCGACGGGGCGATCCTCGTCACGCCGTCCGTGCTGACGACGGCCGCGAGCATCCCCGTGGTGGCCGTCGACCCGCACACCGGGCGTACCGACCTGCCGTCGGTCGAGGCCGACAGCCGCGGCGGCGCGTTGCTCGCCGTCGAGCACCTGCTCGGCCTGGGTCACCGGCGCATCGGCTTCCTGGCCGGGCGCCCCGACCTGCGGTCGGCGTCGTTGCGCGAGGCGGGCTACGTGCAGGCGCTGCGGGCGGCCGGCATCACGCGCGACCCGGGGCTGACCCGCAACGGCGACTTCGAGTTGACGGCTTCGCGCCAGGCGGCCCGCTCGCTGCTGACCAGTGCCGACCGGCCGACCGCCGTCTTCGCCGCGAACGACCTCTCGGCCATCGCCCTGCTGCGCACCGCCCTCGACCTCGGCCTGCGCGTGCCCGACGACCTCAGCATCGTCGGGTTCGACGACATCCCCGAGGCGTCACGCGAATCGCCGCCGTTGACGACCGTGCAGCAGCCCATGCAGCGGCTCGGCAGCGCGGCGGCGGGCATGCTCTTCACGATGCTCGAGGGCGGTGAACCGGCCGCGCCCGAGGTGCAGCTGCCGACCCGGCTCGTGGTGCGCGGGACGACGGGGCCGCCGCGGCGGTGAGACTCGGGGTTCCACAATGGTTCGCGTTCACGTATGGTTGTGGTCACCATGGCCGAGGTGAGCGCGTCCGAGTACGCGAGGGAGCACGACATCTCGATCCGGCGCGCCCAGGCGGCCGCGGCAGCCGGGCTCCTCGACGCCCGGTGGGTCGGCGGACGGTGGTTGATCGACGACGCCCTTCCCCATCGGCACCTCCCCGGTCGCCCGCTCTCGCGTCGGTCCGCGGATGCCCTCGTGGCACGGCTCTCCGACGACCCCGGCTGGGCCCAGGGCCTCTCGTCGAGTGAGCGCCGTCGGACCACCGCCCGTGTCGCCGAGCTCCGCCTCGAGGCGAGGCCGTCCGCCAGGCTCGCCCCTTGGCTGCGGACGGCGTACCCGACCGCCCTCGGGTTCGAGGCTCCTGCAGCCGACCTGCCGGATCTCCGGTCGGACGCCCGACTGACTGCCGGGGGCAGCAGCGACGACCGATCGGGCATGAACGACGGAGGCAGGTTCGAGGCGCACGTGTCCGCTGCCGACCTCGACGCCGTGGTCCTCGAGTACCTGCTCGTCCGGTCCCGCCGACCGAACGTCACGCTCAGGGTCCACGACGATGCGGCACCGCGCCCGCTGCCGTTGGGTGCCCTCATCGCCGACCTCGCGACCAGCATCGGGCCACGAGAACGGGCCGCGGCCGACAGGTTGATCCTCGAGGGCTCACGCTGATCGTCACCCCTGCGCTCCGCACCGCCCAGGCCGAGGCGTGGCACGCCCTCTTCGAGGTGCATGCCCACCTGCCGGCCGGTTGGGCCGTCGTCGGCGGTCAGATGGTCCAGTCGCACTGTTGGGAGCGAGGGTCGACGTCCGCCCGACCGACGAACGACGCGGACACCGTGCTCGACGTGCGGGCCCATCCGACGATGTTGCTGCGGTTCACGACGGTCCTCCGCGACTGCGGATTCGTGGCGGACGGCCAGAGCTTCGAGGGACATCAGCACCGTTGGGTACGGGGCGATGCGCAGATCGACGTCCTCATCCCCCGCTTCCTCGGCGAACGGGCGTCGTCACGTCGCGGTGTCACCGGCGGAACGACCCTCGCCGCCCCCGGCGCGCAGGGTGCCGTCCACCGGACGTTCCCGGTCGAGGTCCGGGTGAACGGCCGCGACGGCGTCGTCCCGCGGCCGACCCTGCAGGGCGCGCTCCTCGCCAAGGCCGCCGCCGTCGAGATCCCGGGAGACGACCACACGCGACACCTCGTCGACATCGCCACCCTCGGGTCGCTCGTCTCGCGCCGAGATCGAGTGGCGGCGGACGTCACCGACACCGAACGTCGTCGCATCCGTGCCGCACTCAGCCTGATCGAGCGGGACCCGCTCATCTGCCGAGTCGCCGACGTCGACCCGATCGTGATCGACCGGCTGCGTCTGGCCTTCGCCTGACGAACCCCCGCAGACCCCGGTGTCGTCCTTGACACCAGAGTCCGTGCCGGGAATTCGGGCTCCCGACCGTGCCGGGAGTTCGGGCTCCCGACGGTGCCGGCGGTTCGGGCCGCCGACGTCGTGCCGCGACGGGGTCGGTCGGGCACGGGGCGCCCAGGGGCACCCGGGCATGTCTTCGGAGCCGCACGCCTCCCCCGTTTGGGTGACATCGCGAGAAAAACGGAATGGCAGGAGGCGCGGGTCACGCGACCCGCGCCCCCCGCGTCCTCGAGGCCGTCAGGCCCGGCCGTTCAGGCCCGACCGGTCAGGCCCAGAGGAACGGCACCACGAACGCCAGCAGCGTGACGACCGGTCCGATGACCACCATCGAGAGGCCCCATCGGGTCAGGTGGCGGTAGAGGCGCGGTCGGTCCTCCTCGACGCCCGAGGCGACGATGGTCGCGCCGGTCGTGCCGAACGGGGCACAGTCGACGAGCGAGGCGGAGATCGCCAGGGCGTAGATGAAGCCGGTCATCTCGAGTCCGCCGCCCGGGACGAGCAGGGGGACGGCGAGCGGGATGAGCGCACCCAGGATGCCGATGGTCGAGGCGAAGGCCGACACGAGTCCGGCGATCACGCAGATGACGAACGCGGCGAGCAGCGGCGACGAGACCGAGCGGGCGACCTCGCCGAGCTGGTCGATGGCGCCGAGCCGCGTCAGGACGCCGACGTAGGTGATGATCCCGCCGAGCAACAGGATGGTGTTCCAGTCGATGCGCGCCAGCGACGCCCGGCCGACGTCGGGCTTGAGGAAGGCGAGGAAGACGGCGAGCGTCAGCGCGACAGCACCGAGGTTGAGGTCGACGTCGAGCAACGTGATCGTGAAGAAGCCGACGATCAGCACCGGGATGCTCACGAGCACGACGAGCTGGTAGGCGCCGAGTCGGGTGGCGGTGGCCGGCTCCGTGAGGACGGCGGTGCCGCCCTGACCGTGCCCACCACCGGTGACGGAGGTGCCGGTGCCGTCGGTCCCGCCGGTGCCGCCGGTGCCGCCGGTGCCGCCGGCCGCCAGCGTGGCCCGGGCGACGCCCGCCGCCCGCGTCCGGGCGATGAGCTCGCGACCACCGAACAGGAAGAAGGCGACCAGCACGACGAGCGTGTTCACGCCGACCGAGAGGCCGAACATCAGACCCGGGTTGTACGGGATGCCCGAGGCCCGCGCCACGGTCATGACCGTGATGCCGTTGATGCTCGTCGGGGCCAGGGCGCCGCCCACGATGGCCGAGCTCATGACGATGCCCATCATCGTCGAGTGGATCTTGTGCTTGTGCGCCAGGCTCATCGCGATCGGCACGATCGTGAAGGCGGCGTGCGACGTGCCGAGGCACGCGACGAGCGTGCCGATGACGAACATCGCCCAGGGGATGAGGGCTACGCGGGCGCCGATCGGTCCGACAGAGCGGTCGACCAGCCAGTCCACCACGCCGGTCTCGCGGGCGATGCCGAACAGGTAGGTGATGCCGAGCAGGATCAGCAGGGCGTCGGCCGGGAAGCCGCCGAGGACGTCGTCGAGGCTCTCGCCGACGACGAGCACGCCGACCAGGAGGGCGGCGACGAGCGCCAGGGCGCCCATGTGCACGTTGCGGATGGCCGAGAGAGCGAAGACGGCGACGAGGACGATCAGCGCGACGAGCTCGACGCTCATGAGGTCGCCGCCGGGGTCGGGTCGGTCGGGTCGGGGGTGAAGGGCATCGTCGTCGATCTCCTGGTTCGGGGTGTCACGGGGTCGGGGGGGGAAAGGCCGAGGAGGCGCGGGTCAGCGACCCAGCGCGAGCCCGGCCCGGTAGGCCGCCAGCGCCGCCTCGGGAACGTCGGCGAGGTCGTCCAGTCGCACGAGGGCGCCGGGGGCCACGTCGGCCACGAGTCGCGCGCCGCCGAGCAGGTAGTAGGGGGCGATCCCGTCGTCGTCGGGATCGACGATCACGGGTGCGACACCGGCGATCTCGTGGTGGTGGCCTTCGACGCGGAACGCGGTGCCGGCCGACAGGGCCTCGCCGGCCCGGGCGGCGAGGACCGTGTGCTGCCGGGGCTCGGGCAGGCGCGACGTCCCGTCGACCGCGGCGACGATGCTGAGCGGGGTCTCGACGCCCATGAAGTGGTACGGCCAGTAGATGCAGGCGTGACGACCGTCACGGCTGACGACGTGGCCCTTGCCCCGCAGCGTCTCCCAGGTGACGGGGTCACCCGTGCGGACGATCACGAAGACGCCGCCGGCGAAGCTGGCCTCGCCCGGCAGGCGGAGCATCGAGAAGACGTCGACGACGCCGGTGCGGCCGAGCAGACCGCCGTCCTCGCGTGCCGTGTACAGGTCGGCGAGCTCGTCCGGGCGGGCGACGGGGTAGTGCATCGCCTCGACGTCGGCGTGGGCGCCGGTGTAGAGCGAGACGACGTTCATCTCGCACGAGTCGGCGGCCGCCGCCCGCTTGAGGTCGGCGACCGCGGCGGCACGTGCCTCGACGGTGGCGAGGGGGTCCTCGCCCAGGTCGAGCAACGACGCGAGGGCCGGGGCGTCCACGGTCGTGCCCGCCTGATCGACGACGCCCGTGGCGGGGTCGAACTCGAGGTCGTACTCGCCCGACTTGCCGAGGGCCACGACGTCGAAACCGCACTCGAGCACCCACGAGACGAGACGCAGCAGGTTCGCGGGCTGGTCGCCGTCACCGGGCAGGTACCGCAGGCCGGCCACCCGGGCCTTGGCGCTCAGCGCCACGCCGGCGACCGACTCGACCTCCTTGCTGACCATGACGACGTGCACGCCGCGCTCGAGAGCGGTGTCGGCGTAGCGGTGCCCGGCCCCGATGCGCCCGGGGGCCTCGACGAGGACGTCGACACCGTCCCAGTCGCCGGCCGGGGCGTCGGCGAGCACGGCGCCCGGGCGGGCCGACACCGCCTCGGCGGTGGCCGCTGCCGTGGACGGCGTCGCGACGGACGAGGCGGGCACTCCGAGTTCGTGGAGCATGGCCGTCACCCCGGCGACGTCGGGGTCGACGAGCTGCGTGGCCGTCAGGTCGGGCAGCCGGCGCAGCTGGTCGAGCAGCGTGCGGCCGTACCCACCGTTCGCACCGGTGAGGAGGACGCGGACCGGAGTCGCGCGAGACGTCGTCGAGTGGAGGATCACCGTTGTTCCCGTTCGTTCAAGAGGCCAGGAGCGGCCCGGGCGAGCATGGCAACTGTAGCGAGACTTATCAAATTGTCAAACATCGCACCAAATAGTCACATAGACTGTCCGTGCTCGCGACGCCGACACGGCGGCACCGTGAGCCCGCCCGCCACCGAGAGGTCCCGCATGTTGATAGGTGCCGTCGCCGACGACTTCACCGGAGCCACCGATCTCGCCTCGGGGTTCCGCCGCCGCGGCCTCGAGACCGTGGTCGTCGTCGCCCCCGCAGCCGTCGAGCCGGCGACGTACGCAGGCGTCGACGCCGTCGTGGTCGCCCTGAAGACCCGCACGGCCCCGGTCGACGAGGCCGTCGATCGGTCGACCGCCGCCCTGGCCTGGCTGGTCGAGGCCGGCGCCGGACGATTCGCCCTGAAGTACTGCTCGACCTTCGACTCGACCGACGAGGGCAACATCGGGCCCGTCCTCGACGCCTTCCGCGACCGGCTCGGGGTCGACCGGGCGATCGTCGTCCCCGCGTTCCCCGCGAACGGCCGCACCGTCCGCGACGGACGCCTCTTCGTCGGCGACGACCTCCTCGAGGACTCGTCGATGCGTCACCACCCGTTGACGCCCATGACACGCTCGAGACTGCGCGCCCGCCCCGCGCCCCAGACGCCGCCCCCCGTGACCGAGATCCGCCGGGACGACGTCCGCGCCGGGGTCGACGCCCTCCGATCGACCCTCGACGCCGCACCGTCGGGCTACCTCGTCGTCGACGCCGTGGACGACGCCGACCTCGAGACGATCGGCCGGGCGACGGCACACCACCGCCTCCTCAGCGGCGGAGCGGGCCTGGCCCTCGGAGTCGGTGCCGACGACGCCCCACCACCCGCCCTGCCCGCCGAGTTCTCGCACGTGACCGGGCGTCGCCTCGTCGTGTGCGGGTCGGCGTCCGCCACCACCCGCGGCCAGATCGCCCACGCGGCGGCCACCCACCCCACGCGCAAGGTCGACCTCTCGGCCGCCACGACCGACCCCGCGGCCGAGATCGCGGCACTCGCCGACTGGGTGCGCGGTCTCGACGCCGACTCCGTCCCCGTCGTCTACTCGGTGGGCGACCCGTCCGACGTCGTGGCGGCGGGCCCCCGCGGCCCGTCGACCTCGACTCCGCCCGCCGCGTCCGTGGTCGAGTCCGTCCTGTCGGCCCTCGTGCACGACCTCGTCGCCGACGGCACGGTCGGGCTGGTCGTCGTCGCCGGTGGCGAGACCAGCGGTGCCGTCGTGACGGCACTCGGGGCACCCGCCCTGGTCATCGGGCCACCGCTGGGCCCGGGCGTCTGCTGGAGCGCCGCGACGACGAGCGACGGCCGACCGGTCGCCCTCGTCCTGAAGAGCGGCAACTTCGGTGCCGCCGACCTGTTCTCGACCGCCTGGGAGGCCCTCTCGTGACCGCAGTGACCGACGTGACCGCACGGACCGCGGTCGAACGACTCGTCGAGGCCGGGCGGGCCCTCGTCGCCGCCGGCCTCAGCCCCGGCAGCTCGGGCAACGTCAGCGTCCGCGACGGCGACCGCCTGCTGATGACCGGCACGGGCACGATGCTGGGGTCGCTCACCGTCGACGACCTGTCGGTGCTCGCCCCCGACGGCACGCTGCTCGCCGGCCCCGCACCGTCGAAGGAGGTCGCGCTGCACCGCGCGATGTACCTCAAGAACCCCGAACACCAGGCCGTCGTGCACGTGCACTCCCCGTCCGCCGTCGCCCTGTCGTGCCTCGAGCCCTGGTCGGAGCACTGCGCCGTGCCGCCGCTCACGCCGTACTCGCTCATGCGGGTCGGCCAGGTGCCGCTGCTGCCCTTCGTCGCCCCCGGCGACCCGGCCATGGGGTCGCTCGTGACCGACAGCCCCCTGCCGTTCCGAGCGGCACTGCTGTCCAACCACGGCAGCGTCGTCAGCGGCGAGGACCTCGACCGTGCGGTCCTCGGTGCCGTCGAGGTCGAGGAGGCCTGCCGGATCGCCCTGCTGACCCACGGCGCCGACCGCCGCCTCATCCCCGCCGACCAGGTGGCCGCCATCACCGCGGCCTCGGGCATGCCGTGGACGGGGCCCGCCGCACTAGGCTGACCGACGCGAGAAAGGCCGACGTGTCCCCCACAGCCCCCCTCATCCCCGAGCAGCGGCGCGAGAGCATCGTCGAGCACCTGCAGCGCGAGCGCGTCCTCAGCTACCGGCAGCTGACCGACCTGCTCGGCGTCAGCCAGATGACGGTCCGACGCGACGTCGCGACCCTCGAGGACGAGGGCCGGGTCACGGCCACGCCCGGCGGTGCGAAGTTGACGCCGAAGCTGCTGGTCGAGGCGAGCCGGGACGTCAAGCAGGACGTCGACGTCGCGCAGAAACGGGCCATCGCCCGCGAGGCGGCCGCCCTCGTGCGCGACCACATGACCGTCTACCTCGACGCGGGCACGACCGTGCAGGCCATGCGCGAGCCCCTCGACGACGTCCCCGGCCTGACGGTCGTCACCAACGACCTCGCGACCGTCCGGTCGTTCTTCGACCACCCGGACGTCGACCTCATCGTCGGCGGGGGCCGGGTCGACAGCGCGAACCAGTCGACGCTCGGGCGGCTGACCCGGTTGACGCTCACCGAGCTGTCGCTCGACCTGGCGTTCATCTCGTCGAGCTCGTGGGACCTCGCGCACGGTGTCACCACGCCCGTCGAGGCCAAGGTCGAGGTCAAGCGGGCCGCGCTCGAGGTCGCCGAACGCTCGGTGCTCGTGGCGGACAGCTCGAAGTACGGGCGCTTCGGCAAGTACCGGGCCCTCCGCCTCGCCGAGCTCGACACGATCGTGACCGACGACCGGCTCGGGGACGACGCGACGAAGGCCCTCGTCGACGCCGGACTCGACCTGGTGGTCGCCGCCCCCTGATCAGCGCGGGACGACCGAGAACAGGAACTTCTTCTTCACCATCACCCAGAGCAGCAGCACCGAGGCCACGTGGACGATCGTGCCGACGATCACGCTCGAGCGGTCGAGACCGGGGATCGACGCGACGGCCAGCACGAAGAAGACCTGCCAGATGAAGACGTACAGGCTCGCCTGTCCGAGGGGGACGTAGAACCATCCGACGGCCTTCGACAGGGGCTTCCAGAACACGGTGAGGATCGCGTAGACGCAGACGGCCACGAGCGCGACGTCGACCAGCCGGCCCCACTGCATGTCGACCCGCTGGTAGCCGGTCGCGTACAGGGTGTCGTACAGACCCGACGGGATCGGCCCGGGTGCGAAGCCGTACGCGTGACCGGCCCAGATCAGCGCGAGGAACCCGGCGTAGCCGACGACCCCCGCGCCCACCAGGACCTTGCCGAGCCGGGTGGTCAGCGCCGTCACGATCTGCCGTCGGTACCAGCCGATCACGAGCCCGTGGGTGAAGAGCACCTGCCAGGCGAAGAGCGGGAACACCGGCTCGAACTGCGACGGGAAGAGGTGGACGTCGGGGAAGACCACGCCGACGGCGTAGAGCGCCCAGCTCACGAGCAGGACGGCCCACCAGGCGCGTCGCTTGATCGCCCACATCAGGGCCGGGATCGTCAGGCTGAGCACGACGAACAAGCCCATGATGTTGAACGGCCACGGCCCCATCTCGAGCAGCAGCAGCTGGCGCACCGCGTACCACGGCGGCGGGTAGTCGAGCAAGCGGTCGACGTTCGGGTAGAGGTCGTAGACGCGTCCCTCGGCCGACGCGCCCGTCATGCCCGTGCCGCGGTCGGTGAAGGTCGTGATCGCGGCGGTGTTCAGGAACGGCACGAAGCTCAGCACGAAGACGATCAGGATGACCGCGAGCGTGACGACGTACTGCTTGCGCGCCCGGACGAACGCGCCGATCGCCGCGGCCTTCTCGCCGTACTTCTTGACCCCGAGCGGGTAGACCATGCCGAGCACGATGCCGCTGAGGAACACGAACATCTCGGCGCCCGTGATCGCCCCGACGGCCTTGAGCGTGACGAACGAGAACGGTCCGGCGACCTCGATGTGCGTGATGACGACGGCCAGGATGATGAACCCGCGGAAGAGGTCGATGCGCAGGTCGCGCGCGGGTGAGCCGTCGTCGGGGTAGCGCCATCGGGGCAGCAGCCGACCGACGACGCCGCTCACCAGGAAGGCCAGGGCGAGCGCCCCGGCACAGGCCACGATCCACCCCATCTCGTCGCCGCCGCCGTCGCGCACCTGTACGGTCGCGGCATCCCCGTCGGTCGAGGTGACGCGGTCGGTGACCGGCCCGAGGTCGATGCGGTCGCTCGCCTCGAGGTCGGTGCGCGAGGCCTCCGCGATGCCCGGCTCGGCCGTGGCCCGCCAGTCGACGGGTCGGTCGCCGGCCTCGGCCTCGTCGCGTTCCACCTCGAGCCAGGTGACGCCGGCGATCCGGTCGTGGGTCGGCAGGGCGTCGAACACCTGACGCCACCAGCCCTGTTTGACGTCGAGCTCGGAAGCGCCGTCGAACTCGTCGGCGTAGAGGGCACCCGTGTCGAGCAGCATCGGCCGGTCGCGCCCGTCGGCGAACCGCTCGTAGAACGTCGACGGCTGCGTCTGGGTGTAGCCCCAGGTCTCGTCGAAGCGTCCCTCGACCTCGCCGGCGGCCGGGGCCTGGTTCTCGACCAAGGGCACCGACGTGCCGGCGGCCGTCGAGGCGCTGCCCTTGGCGAAGTAGAACATCGACTGGCCGACCCAGTCGACCGCGTCGTCGCCGGGATAGTACGGCCCGTAGGGGTCGTCGGCCTCGGTCACACGCCCGTCGTCGTTCGTGTCGAGCAGGTCGACGTCACTCGAGGGGGTCTCGGTGAGGCGGCCGACGGCGTCGGAGAACGGATAGCCCGCACCGTACGACGGCGCCCAGACCATCCGTGCGCGGGAGTCCCCCGTGTGGACCACGTCGGCCAGCGTGCGGAACGCACCGACGAACGCGGTGGGCTGCTGCCCCCACCGCTGCCAGTTGCCGTTCATCTCGGGCGCGAAGCGCACCAGCTGCAGCGTGCCGTACTGCTGGTCGATCTCGGTCAGCAGGTCGTCGGCCCGACGCGCGTCGGCGGCGTCGAGGTCGGTGAGCCGCCCGGTCGGCTCCAGGCTGACCACGAGCACGGCGCCCTGGGCGGCCGCGGCACGGGCCGACCGTCGCCACTCGTCGGCGGCCGGGCCGTCGAGCGGGTAGTCGATGTTGACGCCGTACAGCGACGGCGTGGCGCCGAGTCGAGCGGCGTAGCCGTCCGGGCCGTCCGAGCCCCAGTCGAGGTCCGGACCGAACCACGTGCCCGAGGGTGCGGAGGGGGGGGGGGGGCCGCCGCGGAGGGCGCGCCCCCGAGCACCGCCGGTCCCAGCGCCAGCGGCACGAGGGCCGCGACGGCGAGCAGGGCCGCGCCGACCGGCGGGCCAGCCGCCGCCGCGGCGGGGTCGACAAGTGATTCGGCGTCGGCACCCGCGCGTCCACACGTTCCGGCCGCCCTCGTGGCGGTAGTCGAGGCTCTCGAGGCTGAGCAGCGCCAGGGCCAGGCCGCGGCCGTCCTCGTCCTCGAGGTCGGCCATCGAGACGGCGCTGAG
>NZ_LHOZ01000028.1:0-30323 GCF_001297205.1 Frigoribacterium sp. RIT-PI-h
CGCCGACCGCTTCGACTTCGACGTCGTCGGGGCCGTGATCCCCGGCGGGACGACGCTCGCGGCACCGTCGGCCTCCGACCTCGCCGCCCTGGTCGACGCCGTCGAGACGACGGGCGTCCCGACCGTGTTCGCCGAGTCGTCGTCGCCCGACCGGCTCGTGCCGGCCCTGGCGAGCGAGGCGGACGTCCACGTCGACGTCGGCGAGCTGTTCACCGAGTCGCTGACCGCGGCCGACGGCGACGCCCCCGACTACCTGACCATGATGCGCGTCGACACCGAGCGCATCGCCACCGGGCTCTCCCCGTGAGCGCCCGCCCACCAGAAAGAGGAACACCCATGCGCACCACCCACCTGCGACGAACGGGCGGCACGCTGCTCGCCCTCGGCGTCGCCGCGACCCTCGTCGCCTGCTCGACCGGCGGACCCGGCACCGCGACCGACGGCACCGACGCGACCGGCGCCTCCTCGTCCGGCCCCCGCCTCGCGGTCTCGTCCGAGGGCCGCGTCACCGTGCTCGACGGCGAGACCCTCGAGACCGTCGGCGAGTTCGACTCCGAGGAGTTCACCCGTCTGAACCCCGCCGGCGACGGCCGTCACGTCATGGTGACGACGAGCGAGGGCTTCCAGGTGCTCGACACCGCGGCGGGCAGCTCGGCCGAGCCCGCCCTGACCGACCTCGTCTTCGACGCCGACACCGCGGGCCACGTCGTCCGACACGGCGGCAAGACGATCCTCTACGCCGACGGCACGAGCGACACGAGCGTGTTCGAGTCCGCCGACCTGACCGACGCCGTCTCCGAGGGCGAACTGCCCGCGGTCGAGACGATCGAGGGCGTCGAGGCGCACCACGGCGTCTCGGTCGTGCTCGAGGACGGCACCTTCCTGACGACGGTCGGCGACTCCGACGGCCGCACGGGCATCGAGGTCCGCGACGCGGACGGCACGGTCGTCGCGCAGAGCGACGAGTGCCCGGGCGTCCACGGCGAGGGCACCGCGGCCGACGAGGCCGTCGTGTTCGGCTGCGAGGACGGCGCGCTGGTCTACCACGACGGCACGATCACCAAGCTCGACTCCCCCTCGCAGCCCTACGGCCGCATGGGCAACGCGTGGGTCAGCGAGACCAGCCCGATCGTCGTCGGCGACCACAAGGACGACCCCGACGCCGAGGGCTACCTGCTGCACGCCGTCACCCTGATCGACACCGCCGCCGACACCCTCGACGTGGTCGACCTGCCCGAGGACGTCGAGTACACCTTCCGCGGCGTGGCCCGCGGCCCGGGCGACCTCGCGTACCTGATCGGCACCGACGGCGCCGTGCACGTGCTCGACCCCGCCACGGGCGAGCTCACGGCCTCGTGGCCCGTCGTCGCCCCCTGGGAGGGCCCGGCCGAGTGGCAGGACGCCCACCCCGCGATCGTCGTCGCGGGTGACGTCGGCTACGTCACCGAGCCGGCCACGAACAGCGTGCACGCGGTCGACCTGACCACGGGCGACGTGCTGTCGTCGCGCGAACTCGACGTGACGCCGAACGAGATCGCGGTGGCCACGGCCGACTGACGCGACCACCCCGGGGACGAGGAGGCGCGGTGCGACTGCACCGCGCCTCCTTCGTCGTCGAGGGCTGCGCGCGGCTCGCGCCCCCGCCGCCCCGTCTTCTGGGGGCGCCCTCCGGCCCGTCGCCGTGCCGGGGCGCACCGAAGATCTCCCGAGTCCGACGATTTCGTGACGTTTCGCCCTCGGGCATCGTCCTCATCGTGTGCCGTCCTTCACCGCGGCGGTGAGACAGGACGACGGATCGAGAGGACCACCATGCCGACTTTCTACGCCAGCGAGCCCGATGCCGAGTCGGACCCCGCCGGCGGCGTCACCCCGCACCCCGTCGACCTGACGGGCGGCACCGAGTCGACCTACCGACGCGTCCAGGACGGCGGCACCGACCTGCGCGAGGCGACCCGCCGTCTCGAGACGCACTACCGGGGCCGACGCTTCCGGGCCCAGGCGGGCGACGGCCCGTTCGAGTACGCGTACGTGCTCGCGGGCGACCACCGACTCCTGCTGCAGACCTCGTCGTTCTCCGCCCCCATGCAGGGCGAGATCCCCTTCCCGGGGCAGTACATCGTCGCGTGGAACCGCAGCGGCCGGACCACCCTGCACCAGCGGGGTCACACCTTCACGAGCGAGGGGTCGACGCCGTTCCTGATGCCGGCCGAGGAAGCCTTCTCGTTCGATTCGACGCCGCGGAAGAACGGCATGGTGCAGGTCGGCAGCGCGTTCCTCGAACAGACCGCCGCCGAACGCCACGGCGGACCGTCGCAGCGCATCGTGTTCGACTACGCGGTCACCCCGCGGCCCGAGGCCGTCGCGGCCTGGCGCGCCGCCGTCGGGTCGAGCGCGCCGGCCGTCGTGGCCGAGCAGGCCTCGCCGCTGGTGCGGCTCGAGGCTCAGCTCACCCTCGCCCGGGCCATGCTCGACCTCTTCCCGTGGCAGGCCGTCGACGTGCCGGTCGGGCTCCGGACGCAGGAGGCCGCACGGGTGCGGCACGCGGTCGAGTACATCCACGCCCACGCTGCCGAACCGCTCACCCCGGCCGACATCGCCGAGGCGTCGGGCATGCACACCCGCACCCTGCAGACGTCGATGAAGGAGCACCTCGGCACGTCACCCGCGGCGTACCTGCGCCAGGTGCGGCTCGACCGCGTCCGGGACGACCTGCTGGCGGCGTCGCCGAACGAGACCCGCGTGTCGGACGTCGCCCGACGGTGGGGGTTCGGCAACTTCGGCCGCTTCGCGGGCGCCTACGCCGAGCGCTTCGACGAGTACCCGCGCGACACGCTCGCCCGCTGAGGACCGCGTCGACCGGTCAGGTCGTGGCGACTGGCGACACGGGGGCCAGGGCGGCAGCGTCGAGGTGGCCCCGGCCCTCGTAGCTCGCCGTGACGAGGGATCGCACCACGGACGAGTCGATCGCCCCGACGGGCTCGTCGTACCGGAACGCCAGCGGGATGCCCGGGGCGCACCAGAGGCTCACGCGGCCCGAGCCCTCGTCGGGGCTCAGCCGCCAGGTCAACAGGAAGCCCTCACCGTTGCGCAGCTTGCCCGCCATCGCGCGTTGGACGTGACCGAGCGTCCGATCGTCCATCGAGATCGCCTCGGCGCCGTAGCGCAGTGTGCCCACGCCGCCATCATGAGCCATCCTCGGCATCAGTGCACGACCTGGCAGTGGTCGAGTGGGCAGAAATCGTCCTTCCCGGTCGCACGAAGGACGTTTCCTGCCCACTCGATCGTCAGGCGCCCTGCGGGTCGGCACCCTGCTGCTGGGCGTCCTGCTGCTGGGCGTAGGCCTCGGGGCCGTGCTCTGCGGCGGCCGGTTCCATCCAGCCGAACTCGAGGATGTTGCCGTCCGGGTCGGTCAGCTGGCGCTGATACATGAAGCCGTGGTCGGTCGCGGGGCGCGCCTCCGTGCCTCCGGCGCCGAGGCCGGCTGCGACCGTCGCGTCGACCTCGTCCCGCGAGTCGAGCATGACGGCCGTGGCGACCGAGGCCGCGGCGGGCGGGTCACCGATGGGCAGGTCGGTGAAGGGCTGGAAGAAGTCGCGCGTGAGGATCATGAACGCGCTGTGGCCCTCGTCCACGACCACACAGGCGGCGTTCTCGTCGGTGAAGAGCGGGTTGACGGTGAACCCGAGCGCCGTGTAGAACGACTTCGCGCGGCCGAGATCGGTCACGGGCAGGTTGACGAAGATCATGGGCACGGGGTTCTCCTTCGAACGGTCCACGGGTGGTGAGCCACACAGTGGACCCGCCCGGGTGCGCCGTCAAGGCCTCCGTGACCGCTCAGAAGTCGAGCAGGCGCAACCTCACGGCGACGGTGTCGCCCACCCCGACGCCCTCGGCGTCGCGCACGGCCCGCTTGACGGGCAGCGCGTAGGCGTTCTCGTCGCCGAGAGGGAAGACCGACGTGGCGAACGTCGACGAGCCGACCCGCGCCTCCACCCGGACGGAACCCCAGCCGCGCAGCAGGTCACCGGCCGCCATCAGGACCTGGTCCTCGACGTCGGGCGGCAGGCTGACGAAGGTGTAGAAGGCCCGCCTGCTCTCCCACCGCCACAGGTCGGCGTCGAACGTGAACTCCATCGCCATCCTTCTTCTCGCCGCGAGCCGCTCCTCGAACCTAGTGCCGGTGCCCCGGCCCGGCCCCCGGCCCGCTCCACACCGGGAACGGGTCGGCGAAGTCGCGCCAGCCCGCCGGGTCGCCCAGCAGCTCGTCGTCGGTCAGGAGGCACGCGTCGAGCTCTCGACGGATCGTCGCGACGTCGAGGTCGAGACCGAAGAACGCGATCTGCTGGCCGTGGGGCGAGTCGGGGTGCCACGACGGGCTCGAGGTCGGGTCGAGGCTCAGCATCTGCCCGACGCTCGACCACGAGCCGACGCGGTCGCAGCGCGTCGCGAACTGCGTGAACCCGCGGGAGCGCAGCACCGTGCCGACGGCGCCCGGGGCGAAGGTGTGCTCGACCGCGACGGCGAGGCGGCCGGGGTGGAACGGGCGTTCGTCCCGGTAGGTGTACGTCGTGATCACGCCGTCGTGGTCGAGGTCGGGGGTGTGTTCCGAGAGGGCCTGCATCCAGCCGGCGGCGCCACCGAGCTGAGCCGCGCCTCCCGGGCTCTCGAGGGCCTCGCGTCGCACGGCGTCGACGCTCGTCACGCGGCTCTCCGGCGCCAGTCGTGCGAGCAACCGGCGGATCGTCCGCAGGTCGCGCGGGGGCACGGCGGCCGTGTCGACCAGGACGATCACGGTCGCGTACTCGACGAGGTCGACGACGTGCTCGGCGGCGAGGAACCGGTCGTCGACACCACCGAGCACGAGGTCGGCCAGGTCGACCGCGCTGACGACCGAGACGACGCGCTGCAGCAGCGACCGCCCGTCGGGCCGCCCCAGGGACGAGTCGAGCAGGGAGCCGAGCAGCAGCCCGGTGGCGCGGCTCGGCGTTCCGGCCGCGAGCGGGGCGACGACGTCGATGGGCTGCCGGTCGTGGGCGAGGTCGAGCGCGAGCCGGTGCACGGCGTCGGCGGCGTCGTGCACATCGGGCCCCGAGTCCACCCGACGACTGGTCGACCCGGCCAGCCGGTCGGCCACCCGGTCCACCACCGTGGGGCTCTGCCCCGTCACGAGGACGACGCCCCGGTGGCGTGGGGACGAGGAGGCGCGGGTCGGTTCGGTCATGCCCCCAGGCTAGGTGATAATGGTTCTCACTAACAACCGACGCCATCACACCGACACCAGGAGGCATCCATGAAGGTCCGCAACTCGCTCAAAGCACTCAAGGCGATCCCCGGCTCGCAGGGGGTCCGCCGCCGCGGCCGGGTCTACGTCATCAACAAGAAGGACCCGCGGGGGAACACCCGCCAGGGGTGACGACGTCTGGCAGGATCTCCTGATGCCTGCCGACCGAACGCCCCGCCGACCCGACGTCACGACCACCGAGATCGTGGGCGGTGCCGAGGCGGTCCACGTCTCGTTACACGAGTACGACGAGCGCTGGCCCGTCCTGTTCGCCGAGCACCGTCGGCGGATCGTCGAGGCCCTCGCCCCGTCGGGGCTCGACGTCGACGTCGAACACATCGGCTCGACGTCGGTGCCCGGCCTGGCCGCGAAGCCGATCGTCGACGTCGTGGTCGCGGTGCCCGACATCACCGCCGAGGAGGACTACCTCGCCCCGCTGCTCGCCGCCGGCTACGAGCTGCGGGTGCGTGAACCCGGGCACCGACTCGTGCGGACGCCCGAACGCAGCGTCCACGTGCACGTCTACGAGCAGGGCGCCGACGCGATCGACGGGTACCTGCTGCTGCGTGACCACCTGCGCACCGACTCCGCCGACCGCGAGCTCTACGCGACCGTCAAACGTGACCTGCTCCGTCGCCGCTGGGACGACATGAACGCCTACGCCGAGGCCAAGACCGAGGTCGTCACCGCGATCAAGGCGCGGGCACGCGCGGCCCGGGACGCAGCCCGCGAGGCGACCCGCGAGCGCTGACCGCGCCACGGCCGACGCGGTCGGCCGGGCCGAGGCGTCAGACGGCCGGCGTCGCCGCCATCGACTGCAGCCCGGTGACGCGCAGCAGGTCGAGTCGCGCCTCGTCGCCGGAGCCCGGGGCGACCGTGTAGACGACGATCCGTAGGTCGCCCGGCGCGGTCAGCACGTCGCAGTCGATCGTGATCGGGCCGGCCGGCGTGTTCGTCACCGTCTTGCGGCTGGCCCGGTGCTCGGCCACCTTGGCCTCGGCCCAGCGGCGCGCGAACTCGGGCGACGTCTCGAGCAGGCGCGACACGAGGTGGTCGAGCGAGGGGTCCGACGGGTAGCGCCCCACGGCCGCCCGCAGGTCGGCGGCGAGGTCGCTCGCGAAGTCCTCCTCGTGCTGGGCGTCGAAGTCGGTGCCCGCGTGACCCGACGTGAAGTGCCGCCAGACGAGGTTGCGCTCGAGCCCGACGAGGCGCAACGGGTCGCCGTTCACGGCGGCCCAGAGCGGGTTCCAGAGCAGGATGTCGTGGGCCGCCGAGAAGACGGCCAGGGGCACGTCGCCGAGCCGGCCGACGATGCGCTGCACGCCGGGCCCCACGTGGCGCGGGACGACCCCGGCCGACGGGGGCGCGGCGCCGGCCGAGCGGTAGAGGTGGTCGCGTTCGTCGTCGCTCAGGCGCAGGGCGACCGCCAGGGCGCGGAGCATCTGCGGTGACGGGTTCGTCGCCCGTCCCTGCTCGAGGCGGACGACGTAGTCGACGCTCACCCCGGCGAGCGCCGCCAGCTCTTCGCGGCGCAGGCCCGTCGTGCGGCGTCCCGCGCCCGCCGGCAGGCCGACGTCGGCCGGACCCACCCGGTCACGCCACGACCGCAACACGTCGGCGAACTCGCTCATGCGCCCATCCTCCCCCGGCCCGGCCGCCCGAGGGTGGTACCGGCAGTCCTCCCGTCGTGCGGGGCCTGGGTGCCCGGGCGAGGTCGGGCGCAGCATGGACGCATGACCACCACACTCATCACCGGGGCCAACAAGAGCCTCGGGCTCGAGACCGCCCGCCGCCTGATCGAGGCGGGCCACACCGTGTACGCCGGCATGCGCGACCTCGACTCGGGCGACGCCGTCCGCGCCCTCGGCGCCCACGCCGTGCAGCTCGACGTCACCGACCAGGCGAGCGTCGACGCGGCGATCGCCTCCCTGCCCGAGCTCGACGTCCTCGTCAACAACGCGGGGGTGCTCGGCTCGTCGTTCGGCGTCGACGACCTCACCCCCGAGACCCTGCAGGAGGTGCTCGACGTCAACCTCGTCGGCCTCGTCCGCGTCACCCAGGCCGCGCTGCCGCTGCTGCGCCGCTCCGACCGACCCGTGATCGTCAACGTCGCCTCGGGCGTCGGCTGGCCGCGCTGGCTGAGCACGGAGGGCCACGACGAGTACCCCGTCGCCGCCGTGCCCTACGCGTCGTCGAAGGCGGCCGTGATCGCGCTGACCGTGCAGTACGCCAAGAACCTGCCGACCTTCCGGGTGAACGTCAGCGACCCCGGCTACACCGCCACCGACTTCAACGGTCACGGCGGCCACCAGACGGTCACCGAGGGCACGGACGCCACCGTCGCCCTCGCCCTGCTCGGGCCCGACGGCCCGACCGGCGAGTTCCACGACCGCCGGGGCCGCATCGACTACTGAGCGGCGACCGCAGGAGGCGCGGTGCCGGTCCTCGAGACCGGCACCGCGCCTCCTGCACGGCAAGGGACTAGACCTGTCCTCGTGCCGTCACCGCTCCTCCTCGCCGCCCTCGCCGGTCTGCTCTCGGGCCTCTCCCTCGTCGTCGGGGCGGCGGTGTCGTGGTTCGTCCGGGTGCCCCGCGAGGCCGTCGCCCTCGTCATGGCGTTCGGTGCCGGCGTCCTGATCTCGGCACTGTCGTTCGACCTCGTCGACGAGGCCACGAGCAACGGTGGTCTCGTGCCGACCCTCGGCGGCTTCCTGGCCGGCGCGATCGTGTACGTCGTCCTGGATCAGCTGCTCGAGCACGGGGGTTTCCGACGCAAGCACCACCGTCGTGGGTCGGCCGGTTCGGGCACCGGCCTGGGCATCGCGCTCGGCGCCCTGCTGGACGGCGTCCCCGAGACGGCCGTCCAAGGCGTCAGCCTCACGGGCGGCGGGTCCCTCAGCATCGCGATCCTGGTCGCCGTCGTGATCTCGAACGTCCCGGAGGGCATGTCGAGCACGGCCGACCTCAAGTCGTCGGGTCGGTCCGCTCGGTACGTCTTCGGTCTCTGGTCGGGCATCGCCGTGGTGTGCGCCCTGTCCGCCCTCGGCGGGTACGCCCTGCTGGGCGGGGTGCCCGAGGCCGGGCAGTCGTTCGTCATGGCCTTCGCCGCGGGGGCGATCCTCGCGATGATCTGCGACACGATGATCCCCGAGGCGTTCCGCAAGACGCAGACGCTGACGGGACTGGTGACGGTGCTCGGCTTCGTCGCGAGCTACGTGGTGCACCAGGTCGCCTGAGCGGGTGGCCGCGCCCCGAACTGGGTCATCCGTTCTGCGCTGCCTCGCCGACGGCGGGGGCGATGCTCGGTACCCTGCTGTCGTGAGCCCCGACCTTCCCGCCACTCCGGAGAACCACCCGGAGTCCGTCCGGCGTCTCGCCGCGACCCTGCAGACCCTGGACGAGGCGCACCGTCGCTACCGACTCCACGCCGCGAAGGTCGTCGGCATGGGCCACACCGAGCTGGCCGCCCTGCTCGCCGTCGCCGACGCCCCGGGGCTCACCCCGGGCGCGCTCGCCCAAGAACTGCTGCTCAGCACGGGGGCGACGACGGCCGTGGTCGACCGGCTCGAGAAGTCGGGGCACGTCACACGTAGCCGGCACCCGGGTGACCGCCGCAGCCTCTTCCTGCACCTGACCGCCCAGGGCGAAGGCACCACGACCACGCTGCGCGAGGCGTACCAGTACGTCCTCTCGACCACGGGCACGGACGAGACGATCGCCGAGGCCCTCCCCCAGCTCGACAGCATCGCCGCGGCGCTCGACGCCGCCGCCCGCGAACCGGCGTCCTGACCCGCGCCGCGCCTCGTCGAGGTCGAGGTCGACGTCGAGGTCGCACCACCGATGCGTCGTCGAACCACCGCATTCGATGGTTCGACGACACATCAGTGGTGCGACCCTGGGCCGGGGCTCCGACTCCTAGGCTGCAGGTCATGACATCGGAGGTCGGGACGCAGTACGCCGCGCGGGCCCATGAGTACGTCGACCACCTCGGCTCGATGTCGTCGGTGCACCCGGCCGACGAGCACCTGGTCGCGTCCTGGGCGGCCGCGGTCGGGGGCCCTGTGCTCGACGCGGGTTGTGGGCCGGGCCACTGGTCGGGGCACCTCGCCGCGCGGAGCGTCCCCGTGCGCGGACTCGACCAGGTCCCGGCCTTCGTCGAGCACGCCCACCGCACCCACCCGGGCGTCTCGTTCGACCTGGGCGACGTCGACGCCCTGCCCTACGAGCCCGACGCCTTCTCAGGAGTCCTCGCCTGGTACTCGCTGATCCACCACGATCCGAGCAGCATCCGGAGCCCCCTCCGCGAGTTCGCTCGGGTCCTCCGGCCGGGCGGCGGGCTGCTCGTCGGTTTCTTCACCGGGTCGACCGTCGAACCGTTCGGCCACGCGATCACGACCGCGTGGCGCTGGGCACCGGACCCCCTCGCGGACGAACTGCGCGCCTCCGGGTTCGACGTGCTCGAGACCCACACGCGGACGGGATCGGCTTCCGGGCCCAGACCTCACGGCGCGATCCTGGCTCGGCTCGCTTGACTTTCCATGTCGGAAACACTTAGTGTTGCCGATATGGAAAGCCAATCGAACGACAACCCGTCCTCGCCCGTCGACCCGGTCGCGGCGTTCCGCGCCGCGACCGACGCCCAGGCCGCGATGGCCGCCCGTGTCCGGTCACCATGGTGGCTGCACGTCGCCCGGGGCCTGCTCGTGGCCGCGATGGTCGGCGGTCTCGGCTCCGGCACCGAGGGTTCGGCCTGGGTGCTGCTCGGCGTGGTCGGGCTCGCCACGCTGGCCCGCTGGCGAACCCGCCAGGTCGGCGTGACCCGCGCCAACCCCGAGCGCTGGCGATTCATCGCCCTCGGGGCGCCCTGGTCGATCGTCTCGTTCGTCGCCGTCGTCGCGGCCATGGTGTTCGTCGTCGCCGTCCGCGACGCCCCCACCTGGCAGGTCGCCACGGCGGCCGCCGTCGCGGGCGTCCTCATGGCCGCCCTCGGCCCGGTCGCCGACCACGCCGCCCGCACCCGCCTGAGCAGCGACCTCACCCTCGGCGGCGCCCGGTGAGCCGACCCGAACCACTCTTCGACCCCGTCGTCCACGCCCCCCAGCGTCTGCAGATCTGCGCGATGCTGGCGCGGGGCGGCGAGGTCGAGTTCGGCGTGCTGCGCGAGGCCCTCGACGTCTCGGACGCCACCCTCAGCAAGCACCTTCGCACCCTGACCGAGGCCGACTACGTCGACCTGCGCCGCGTGCAGCGAGCCAAGGGACAGGCGCGCACCTGGGTCGCCCTCACCTCGGCCGGCTCGCAGGCCCTGCGCGGGCACTTCGCGTTCTTGCAGAGCATCGCCCCGCTCTGATCCGGCGGCGACCGCTCGGTGGGAACGGCGTCCGTCAGCCGCCCTGGCGCACCTGTCGCACGTACCGGTACACCGTCGGCTCGGACACGTGCAGCGCCTCGGCCACCTGGGCCACCGCCCCCTTGAGCAGGAACACCCCCGCCCGTTCGATCTCGCGCACCGCCGCGACCTTCTCGTCGGGCGTCATGCGGTGCGGCTCGACGCCCTGGGCGGCGACGATGCGGGCGACACCGTCGAGGGCGAGCTCGTCGACGTTCATGCTCAGCCGCTCGGCGACCGGCATCGCCACGGACCCCGCGGCAGGGCCCGCGTCGGACCCAGGGCCCAGGGCCGCCCCCTTGACCAGCCCGGTCGTCGCCGTGATGGCCGCGAGCAGGTCGCGGGCCCGGGTCAACGGCTCGTCGTCGATGTTGAGGCACAACATGCCGACGACGTCGCCGCCGGCGTCGCGGATGAAGAAGGTCGACGAGCGGAACGTGCCGCCGGTGCGGGACTCGGCCAGGTAGTTCGCCAGGTAGTCGCGGTCGTCGTGCTCGTGGTTCTGCAACACCTTGAGCACGAGGTCGGTCGCCGGCCCGCCGACGCTGCGACCACTCACGTGGCCGTTCGTCAGGGCGACGATCGACCGGCTCAGGTCGCTCGTGTCGTGCAGCACGACCTCGGTCCGCGGCCCGAGCAACTCGGCGAAGAAGTCCATCAACGGCAGGTACGGCTCGAACTCGGCCCGCAGGACGCGGCTCGCGTCGACCACGGTGGCGCTGCTGGCTCTCGACATGGGTCCAGGTTACCGGCATGTAACGAAATCGTCGCACTGTGATAATTTCTTCTCACCCGGCCGATCATTCGGCTAGCTTGCGATGACCGACGACGCTCACGAAAGGCTCGACCATGACCCGAACCCGCTCCCGCTCCGCCCTCTGGGGCACCGTCGCCACGGGCGCCGTCCTGACCCTCGGCCTCACGGCGTGCGGCGGCCCGAGCGCCCCGCAGCCCGGCGACGCGTCCGGTGACGCCTCGTCGTCCTCGTCGTCGACCATCCCCGACACGAGCGCCCTGCTCGACGCCGTCCAGGTCGACGACGCCCTCGCCGCCCAGGTGCCCGCGGACATCAAGGACAAGGGCACGCTCGTCGTCGGCTCGAACGTCCAGTCCGCGCCGAACAACTTCTACGCGGCGGACGGCTCGACCGTCATCGGCTCGGACCACGACCTCATCACCGCGGTCGGCAAGAAGCTCGGCCTCGACGTCGAGTACCAGAACCAGGACTTCGGCTCGCTCATCACCAGCCTGCAGTCCGGCCGCGTCGACGTGACGATCGCCGCGATGAACGACACGGCCGAGCGCCAGCAGGCGATCGACTTCGTCGACTACCTGACCTCGGGCATCACGCTGATGGTGCAGAAGGGCAACCCCGACGACATCACCGGCCCCGACGCGCTCTGCGGCAAGTCGATCGCCGTCGTCACCGGCACCAGCCAGCAGGAGTTCGCCGAGGCGACCAGCACGCAGTGCGAGTCCGACGGCGACGAGGCGCTCGACATCACGGTGACCGACAGCGACAGCCAGAACCAGACGCAGCTGCGCACCGGCCGCATCGACGCCATCGTCAACGACCTGCCCAGCGCGGTCTACATCTCGAAGACCGCCCAGGACGGCCAGGCCTTCGAGGTCGTCCCCGGTGACGTGATCGACGGCGCCCCCTACGGCATCGGCGTCAACAAGGACGACGCAGCTCTGCGCGACGCCATCGCCGCGGCCCTCGACTCGCTGATCGACGACGGCACCTACGGCGAGGTACTCGACGCCTGGGGCATCACCTCGGGCAGCGTCACCGAGGCCACCGTCAACGGCGGCAAGTAGGTGGCGACCGCACGACCGACGGGAACCGACCCGGGCGACACGACCCGCGCCTCCTCGTCCCGCCCGCCCGGGCGCCCCGGGCGTGAGCCGCTGCCCCAGGTCCGCCTGAAGCACTGGGGCCGCTGGGTCAGCGCCGTCGTCATCGTGGTGTTGCTCGTCGCCCTCGTCTACGGGGCGTCGCAGGGCGACATCTCGTACCGCGACATCCCGTACTACCTGGTGTCGCCGATCATCCTGCAGGGCCTCGTCGGCACGATCGTGCTCGCCGTGGTCGCGCAGGTGAGCGCCGTGATCATCGGCGTCGTCATCGCCCTGATGCGCATCTCGAAGAACCCGGTGGCGCAGGCCTTCGCGGCCGGCTACACCTGGCTGTTCCGCGGCCTGCCCGTGCTGCTGCAGATCCTGCTCTGGTACAACCTGGCGCTGATCTTCCCGCGCCTGACCGTCGGGGTGCCGTTCACGGACGTGGTGTTCCTCGACGTCAGCACGAACGACGTGATGACGACCTTCGTCGCCGCCTTCCTCGGCCTGGCCCTCAACGAGAGCGCCTACATGGCGGAGATCGTGCGGGCGGGGCTGAAGAGCGTCGACCGCGGCCAGATCGAGGCCGCCCAGTCGATCGGGCAGACCCCGATGCAGCGCATGGCCCGCATCGTGCTGCCCCAGGCGATGCGCATCATCATCCCGCCGACCGGCAACGACTTCATCAACATGCTCAAGGGCACGGCGATGGCGTCGGTCATCGGCTACCTCGAGCTGATCAAGGCGGCGAACAACATCGCCTCGTTCAACCTGCAGGTGATGGAGACCCTGATCGCCGCGGCCATCTGGTACATGGTCATCGTCAGCGTCGCGAGCGTCGGCCAGTTCTACCTCGAGCGCAGCTTCGACCGGCAGGACCGCCGCCCCGGCGGGCCGCCGAACGCCCGCGCCCTCCGCCGCAAAGTCGCCGCCGACCGCGGCCGCGCACCCCTCGGGAGGAGCACCCCGTGACCCCGCCCGACACGACGACCGCGGGGGGCGCGGCGCCCGCCGACGAGGCAGCCCCCGTCCTCGAGGCCATCGGCATCGGCAAGTCGTACGGCAGCCACGAGGTGCTGCGCGACGTCTCGATGACGGTGCGCAGCGGCGAGGTGGTCTGCATCATCGGCCCGTCCGGCGCCGGCAAGTCGACCTTCCTCCGCACGCTGAACCGCCTGGAGGAGCCCGACGCCGGCGAGGTGTGGGTGGGCGGCGAGCCGATGGGCTTCGAGCTGCGCGACGGCGTGCTGCACGAGCTGAGCGAGCGCCGCCTGTCGGCGCAGCGGGCGCGCACCGCCATGGTGTTCCAGCACTTCAACCTGTTCCCGCACCTGACGGTGCTGGGCAACGTGCTCGAGGGCCCCGTCCGCGTGCAGCGCCGGTCGGCGAAGGAGGCGCGGCGCGAGGCCGTCGAGATCCTCGAGCGGGTGGGCCTCGGCGACAAGGTCGACGCCTACCCCGGTCAGCTCTCGGGGGGGCAGCGGCAGCGCGTGGCGATCGCCCGGGCCGTCGCGATGAAGCCGCTGTTCCTGCTCTTCGACGAGCCGACCTCGGCCCTCGACCCCGAGCTGGTCGGCGAGGTGCTCAAGGTGATGGGCGACCTGGCCCGGGACGGCATGACAATGCTCGTGGTGACGCACGAGATCCAGTTCGCCCGCGAGGTCGCCGACCGCGTGGTCTTCATGGCCGACGGCGGCATCGTCGAGCAGGGGCCTGTCGAGCAGGTGCTCGGCGCCCCGCGCGAGGCCCGCACGAAGCAGTTCCTGCAGCGGGTGCTGGCGTGACGTCGGGCACGGCGACGGGCTCGGGCACGGCGACGACCCCCGGCTCGGCGCTCGACGCGTACCTCGCGTCGTTCGCCGAGCCGGTCGGCTACCTGAACTTCGGCAGCTACGGGCCGCCGTCGCGGGACGTCGTCGAGACGATCGGCCGCCTCGCCTCCGCGGCGAGCGCCGGCGTGCCCTCGTCCGGCCTGCACGCCGAGGACGAGCGTGCCCTCGCGGCGGTCTCGCGCCTCACCGGGTTCGACCGCGGCGGGGCGGCCCTCACCCGCAGCACCTCGCTGGGG
The DNA here is from genome assembly GCF_001297205.1 of Frigoribacterium sp. RIT-PI-h. Lineage (NCBI taxonomy): Bacteria > Bacillati > Actinomycetota > Actinomycetes > Micrococcales > Microbacteriaceae > Frigoribacterium > Frigoribacterium sp. RIT-PI-h. Next base: position 14,581 of record NZ_LHOZ01000028.1, read on the forward strand.
CTGATGCCGATCGCGTTCGGCCCGCCCCGGGGCGAGGTCGTGGTCAGCAGCGCCGAGTTCCCGTCGAACCTGTACGCGTGGTGGCGCTCGGAGGAGGCCGGGCTCACGACGGTCCGGCCGCTGCCTGCCGTCCCGGGGCAGCCGCTCGCGCCCGTCACGCCCGAGCGCGTGGCCGACGCGGTCGGGCCCGACACCGTGGCCGTCGCGGTGAGCGCGGTCGACTTCCGCACCGGCACCGTCGCCGACCTCGCCGGGTTGAGGGAGGCCGTCGGCGACCGTCTGCTCGTCGTCGACGGCATCCAGGGGTTCGGCGTCCTCGACGCCGACTGGAGCCTCGCCGACGCCTTGGTCGTCGGCGGCCAGAAATGGCTGCGCGCGGGCTGGGGAACCGGGTTCGTGGCGCTGTCCTCGCGGGCCCTCGCGCGCCTCCGTCCGGTCCTCGGGGGCTGGACGGGCGTCGAGGGCGCCTCCCGCTACGACGGCCTGCCGCACGCCCCGCTGCCCGGGGCGCAGCGCCTGTCGGTGACGAACGGGTCGCCGTTCGCGTCGGGGGCGTTGGCCACGGCACTCGAGCAGCTCGAGTCGGTGGGGGTCGACGTCGTGGCGTCCCGCGTGGCGGACACGGCGGGTGACCTGATCGGACGACTCGAGGCCACCGGGGTGCCCGTGCTCTCCCCCGTGGACCGACCACGGCGGGCCGGCCTCGTCGTGGTGGGCGTGCCCGCGGGCGACGCCGCCGGCGTCGGAGCCCGACTCGAGGCCGCCGGCGTCACGGCGACCGTCCACGGCGACGACCGCGTGCGCCTCAGCGTGCACGCCACCACCACCCCGGCCGCGATCGACGCGGCCCTGACCGTCCTGGGAGGACGACGATGACCACGAACCCCCTCCGCGCCGTGCACACCGACGAGGCCCCGGCCGCGATCGGCCCCTACTCGCAGGCCGTCCGCGTCGGCGACCTGGTCTTCGTGTCGGGCCAGCTGCCGATCGACCCGGCCACGGGCGAGTTCGCCGGGCCGGACGTCCGCGACGAGGCGGCCCGGTCGTTGCGCAACGGCGCCGCCGTGCTCGAGGCCGCGGGGTCGGGCATCGACCTGGTCGTCAAGACGACGGTGCTGTTGACCGACATCGCCGACTTCGCCGTCGTGAACGAGGCCTACGCCGAGGTGTTCCACGGCGGGGTGCTGCCGGCCCGCGCCGCGTACCAGGTCGCCGCCCTGCCCAAGGGCGCCCGGGTCGAGATCGAGTTCGTCGCGGCGGTCGCCCCGGGGCACGCCGGGTAGCATCGCGGCATGCCGGAGGGTGACCGCGTCCACCTGCTGGCGGCGCGCCTCCGTCCCTCGCTCGTCGACCGCGTCGTCGTCGACGGCGCGCTGCGGTCGGGCGGCCGCGCCGGCGAGTCGCTCTCCGGTCGACGCATCGTCGAGGTCGACACCCACGGCAAGCACCTGCTGACCCGTTTCGACGACGCCAGCCCCCCCCACACGCACCTGCGCATGCCGGGGTCATGGACCCTCACCCGCCCCGGCCGCGTCCTGCCGACCCGGCTGCGGCGGCAGGCCCGCGTGGGGGCCCGACTCGACGACGGCCACACCCTCTGGGGCGTCGACCTGCCGGTCGTCGACCTCGTGCCGACCCGGGACGAGCACGCCCTGACCGGCCATCTGGGCCCCGACCCGCTGCGCCCCGACTGGGACCCCGCGGAGGCGCGCCGTCGCCCGGCCGCACTGTCCGGCGTGACGGTCCGTGCCGCCCTGCTCGACCAGCGGCCGAGGGCCGGTCTCGGCAACCTCTGGGTCAACGAGGTGGGCTACCTGCGCGGGGTGCACCCGCCCACGCCGATCGGCGAGGTCGACCTGGTGAGGCTCGTCGACGTCGCCGCCCGCGCCCTGCGCTTCTCGGTCACGACGCCTGGTGCCTACCAGGGCACGACGGGCCGGACCCGCCGCGGCGGGACGCACTGGGTGGTCGGTCGCGCCGGACGCCCGTGCCTGCGCTGCGGCACCCGCGTCGAGGCGCGCGACGACCCACCCACGCCGGACGGGCGTACGCGACGGGCCTGGTGGTGCCCGAGGTGTCAGCCCGCGGCATGACCTCGGGCGATCACGAGCACGTTCCCCGAGGTACGGGACCCGGTCGGCTCAGCGCACGCTGACGAAGATCGGGTTCGCGTACAGCCAGGTGTCCGCCCACGGGTCGGCCGGGGCGACCGGGTACGGCGGGGGCGCGCGGGGGTCGCCCTCGGCGCCGAACGGGCCGACGCCGTGCGCCCGGCCGTCGCTGCCGCGCAGACGCACGTAACCGTCCTCGGCGGCGGGCTCGGGCGGCACCACGACGCGGAACGGGGCGGCGGGGCGGCCGGCGGCGGCGCGCAGCTCGGCGCCCGGGGGGCCGGGCGCGCGCTGGTCGCCACGGTCGGCGGCGGGGCCGGTGACGCGACCGCGGATCACGTCCAGGTGGGCGAGCCGCGGGACGGTGCCCCGCGAGGTGGGCGTCGTCGTGGGCACGACGTCGACCACGAGCTCGAGGGCGGTGCCGCGCGGGACCGTGAGGGTCCCGCCCAGGGTGGCCTGCGCCTCCTGACCGCCGGTGGCCCGGAGCACGACCGAGAGCCCGGCGACGAGGTGCCCGTGGTCGACCCAGAGCCGTCCGGCACGGATCGCGTCGAGCAGGGCGGCGGACGACCGGTCGACGGCCCCGACGTGGTTGCGGCTGAACTCGCCCGGCCAGAAGTCGGCGCCGTTCTGGGGCGTGGCCGTGGTGACCGGGTCGGGTCGACGGCCGGCACGGTCGAAGTTCGCGAGCGTCGCGCCGGCCTCCCAGCCGGGCCCGGTCGGGAAGTCGCCGACGCGCGTCGAGTCGGATTCCTTGAGGTGGAGGTCGCTGTTCGAGGTGACCCACCAGCGGCGTCCCTCGCTGAGCAGCGAGTCCCACACGCCGCCGACGACGGCCGTCGTCCAGTCGAAGCCGCCGTGGGTCAGGTAGGCCTCGGCGGGGTAGCCGGTGAACGAGAACTCGCTGGGGGCGTTCTCGTACTCGCCCCGCCGCGAGCGCTCGGTGGCGTTCGCGGCGATCGCGCCCGCCTGGGCGCCGGGAGCACCCTCCATGCCGACGAACACCTCGGGGTCGGCGTCCTGCCAGGCACGGAGCTCGCCGGGCGAGTCGATGCCGAGGCGACTCGGGTGGTTCGCCAGGACGATCACGTCGTCGACGACGCCCGCGCTCTTCTGGGCGCCGAGCCAGGCGATCGCGTCGGTGGCGTGCACGAGCCACTCGGCGGCGTCGTCGGTGCCGGCGCGCGGCTTCTCCCAGCCGTTGAGCTTGCCGTCGTGGTCGAGCTCGAAACGGCGCAGCACGCGGGTCGTCGCCGGCCCGGGAGCGACGAGCACGGTGGCGTGCTCGGCGCCGGGGATGTACCACTCGAGCCCCTGCAGCACGAGCAGGTCGGGGCGCGCCGCCCGCGCGGTCTCGATCTCGCGGGCGGCGTTGAACACCCCGCCGACGTTGGCGTGGCCCTTGTTGCTGTGCTCGGTGAAGGCGATCGCGTCGACCCCGAAGCGCTGCGCCTGGTCGAGGATCGTCGTCATGGGGTACTTGGCGTCGGGCGAGTAGACCGAGTGCACGTGGTGGTCGAACACCAGCCACGAGGGCGCGGCCGGGTCGACCGCGGCGGGCGACGACGGCGGCGGCGCGGCCTGCGCGGGGGTCGCGGCCCGGAGCCCCTGGGCGGTCGCCCCGACGGCGACGGTGGCGGCGACGGACGCCCCCAGGAAGGTCCGGCGCGAGACGCCCGACCGGGTGGCTGCACTCCGGTCCACCTCGGGCAGGGAGGACGCGTCACCGGTCGAGGCGGACTGCTCGGGGCGGGGGTCGAGGGACATGGCATCACTTTCGTCGGGCGGGCGTCCTGACCGTAGGCATCGGGTCTGAACCGCAGGCCAACGATCGGGGACGTGCACGACACCCGGCGTTCACGACCCGTTCCCCCGGGTGCGCGACAGTCCTGGCGTCACCGCGCGCTCCCCGCCGCGGGGGCCCACCGCACCCACCGAAGGTCCCGATGCCCTCCTCCGTCCCCGCCGTCCGTCGTCTCCCCTCGCGCGCCTCCGTCCCTGCCGTCCGTCGTCTCCCGTCGCGCGCCTCCGGACGGGCCCTGGTCGTCGCGGCGACCCTCGCCGCCGGCGCGGTCGCGGGCCTGGCCGGCCCCGGTGCCGCCGCCGCCGCCCCTGCGCCCGCCGAACCCGCGCCGCTCGTGCTGCACGACGCCGCGGGCACCGCGATCGTGTCGGGCGACGCCCGCGCCGACCCGTCGTTCGCCTCGGCCCTGTTCGCCGCGGGCTGCCCGGCCGACGCGGACGACGCCGCCCGGCTCTCGGTGACGTCGGGAGGCGCGACCGTCGTCACGTCCCCGAGCGTCGCGGTGGCCACGGGGCCGCCGGTCGAGGTGCCGATGGCGATCTCGTTCGAGGAGGTCGTGTCCGGCGGCGTCGAGCAGGGCGGGGCGGCGCTCTCGCTCGCGTGCCTCGTCGTCGAGTCCGGCATCCCGTCGACGGTCGTCGTCGCGGCGACGCTGCCGGTGACCTTCGCCGCGGGGACCTGGTCGGTGCCCGGCGCCGAGGTCGACCCGACGCCTCCCACGGACGACCCGACCGCGATGCCGGCCGACCCCGGCACGGCACCCTCCCCCGCGCCCACGGACGGTGCCGGGGCAGGAGCGGGCTCGACGCCGCGCCCCGCGGCCACGGCCCGGCCCTCCGCCGACGGAGCACTCGCCTTCACGGGCGGACAGGTCGCCGGGGTCGGCGCGCTCGCCGCCGGACTGCTCGCGGGCGGCACCGCCCTCGTGCTGCGGCGACGTCGGACCGCGCCCGTCGACGGGCCGCCCGCGGAGTAGGGCTACGGGGCGGTCGGCGCCTGCTCGTCCGCGACGACGTCCTTCTGCACGGCGAACTGCGTGCGGTGCAGCTCCTCGTAGCGTCCCTCCGCAGCGAGCAACTCGTCGTGCGTGCCGCGCTCCACGATCGAGCCGTCCTCGACGACCAGGATCTGGTCCGCACTGCGGATCGTGGACAGGCGGTGCGCGATGACCAGGGCCGTCCGCCCCTCGAGCGCCTCGCTGAGCGCCGCCTGGACGGCGGCCTCGGACGTCGAGTCGAGCGCCGCGGTCGCCTCGTCGAGGATGACGACGCGAGGCTGCGCCAGCAGGAGGCGCGCGATGGTCATCCGCTGACGCTCGCCTCCCGAGAGCCGGTAGCCGCGCTCTCCCACCATCGTGTCGAGCTGGTCCGGCAGGGACCGGATGAGGGGCTCGAGCCGTGCGCGGCGGACGGCGTCCCACACCTCGTCATCGGTCGCCTCAGGCCTCGCGAGGCGCAGGTTGCTGAGGATGGTCTCGTGGAACAGGTGGCCGTCCTGCGTCACCATGCCCAGGGTGTGACGCATCGAGGCGAAGGTCACGTCGCGGACGTCCGTGCCCGCGAGGCGCACCGCGCCGCTGTCGACGTCGTACAGGCGCGACATCAGCTGCGCGATCGTGGATTTCCCGGCACCGGACGTGCCGACGAGCGCGACGGTCTGCCCCGGCTCGATCCTGAACGAGACGCCGTGCAGCACCTCCTCGCCGCCACGGGTGTCCAGGGTGGAGACCTCCTCGAGCGAGGCGAGGGACACCTTGTCCGCGGACGGGTAGGCGAAGCGGACGTCGTCGAACTCGACGCTCACCGGGCCCTCGGGAACGGAGGCGGCGGCGGGCTTCTCCTGGATGAGCGGTTCGAGGTCCAAGACCTCGAAGACGCGCTCGAAGCTGACCACCGCGCTCATGATCTCGACCCGTGCGTTGGCGAGACCGGTCAACGGCACGTAGAGGCGGGTGAGGAGGAGAGCCAGGGTGACGACCTCCCCGGTGTCGAGCTGGCCGGCGAGCGCCAGGGCACCACCGAGCCCGTAGACGAGCGCGAGGGCGAGGGCGGAGACGAGCGTCAGCGCGGTGACGAAGACGAACTGCAGCAGCGCGGTCCGGACCCCGATGTCGCGGACGCGGGCGGCGCGGACGCGGAACTCCTCGGCCTCCTCGTCGGGACGGCCGAACAGCTTCACCAGCGTCGCGCCGGGTGCGGAGAAGCGCTCGGTCATCTGCGTGCTCATCGCGGAGTTGTGGTCGGCGGCCTCGCGGCGCAGCGCAGCGAGACGGCTGCCCATGCGCCGCGCGGGCACCAGGAAGATCGGGAGCATGACGACGGCGAGGACGGTCACGAGCCAGGACGTGCTGAGCATGACGATCAGCGTGAGGACGAGGGCCACGACGTTCGTGACGACGCCCGAGAGGGTGCCGCTGAAGGCCTGCTGGGCGCCGATCACGTCGTTGTTGAGGCGGCTCACGAGGGCGCCCGTCCGGGTGCGCGTGAAGAACGCGATCGGCATCTTCTGCACGTGGTCGAAGACGGCGGTGCGGAGGTCAAGGATCACGCCCTCGCCGATCCGGGCCGAGAACCAGCGCGTCACGAGCGAGACTCCGGCGTCGGCCAGCGCCACGACCGCGATGAGGACGGCGAGCCGCACGATGGCCGCGAGTTCACCCCGCGCGACGATGACGTCGACCACGCGGCCGGCCAGCACCGGCGTCGCGACCGCGAGGAAGGCGCCCACGACGGAGAGGGCGATGAAGATCACCAGCTTGGACCGGTAGGGCACCGCGAACGTCATGATCCGCCGGACGGACTCACGCGAGATGCCGTGGCCGCCGTCTCGTGCGGACGAGATCTTGTAGAGCGAGCTCCAGGCCGCGCCTTCCATGCTCATGGTGGTTCCTTCCGTGGGGGCCTGGCCCAATGTAGACGGCAGGCCGCCCCGGGCTCGCAGCAGCAGCATGCGTCGGGCGGTCGTGACCGGTGATGCGGGAGGATCGAGGCCATGGACACGGACACGCTGGCGTCGACTCCCCGGTTGACCCTCCGCCTGCACCGAGACGACGACCTGGGTCGACTCGTTTCGATCCACTCACGACCGGACGTCGCGCGGTTCCTTCTGGAGGAGCCCTGGACGATCGAGTCCGGGCGGGCACAGCTCGAACGACGCCTGGGTCGGACGGAGCTCGCCGAGCCCGTGGGGGCACTCGCTCTCGTCGTCGAGCGGGAGGGTTCGGTGATCGGCACGGTGTCGCTGTGGCGCACGGAGCAGGAACGGCGCACGCTCGAGATCGGGTGGACGCTCGATCCCGAGCACGGAGGCCGGGGGTACGCGAGCGAGGCGGTCGCGGCCGCGCTGCAGCTCGCCTTCGCGCGCGACGACGTCCACCGCGTGACCGCGCAGATGGATGCCCGCAACACGTCCTCCGCGCGCCTCGCGGCCCGGGTCGGCATGCGGCAGGAGGCGCACCACCGGCAGGACTTCTGGAGCAAGGACGAATGGACCGACACCCTCGTCTTCGCGATGCTCGCCGACGAACGGCCCGCGCAGCAGGGCGAGACGGGGCGGCGACCCGACCCGCGCCTCCGACGCGTTCCTCCACGGGCATGGCGCGGGCCGCGACTCCGGCTGCCGTCGAGCACCGGGGCCCCTTGACCTGTCTTGCACCGCAAGGTAGCTTGTGATGCATGACAGCAGACGTGGGGGCGCAACTGCGCAAGGGCGTCGTCGAGTACTGCATCCTCGGACTGCTCGACCGAGAGCCCATGTACGGCTGGCAGCTCTCCGAACAGCTCGTCGAGGCCGGTCTCGTCGCCAGCATCGGGACGCTCTACCCCGTCCTCGGACGCCTCCGGGCCCAAGGTCTCGCCACCGCCTTCGACCAGCCGTCCGCGACGGGCCCCGTCCGCAAGTACTACCGACTGACCCCGCTCGGGCGTGCCCAGCTCAGCGCTTTCCGCCTCCAATGGGCCCCGTTCACCGCCTCGGTCCACCTACTCATCGGAGAAGACACCCATGACTGACACCACGCCCGACATCACCACCGCCTACCTCGCCCAGCTCGACACCGAGCTCGGGCAGCTCCCGGCGGACCTCCACCGGGACATCGCCACCGGAATCCGGGAAGAGCTCCAGGGGCTCGACGCGGAGGCCGCAGCTGCACGCATCCGACAGCTCGGCGATCCGGCCTTCATCGCCGCCGAAGCCCGCGCCGAGACGACCACCGAGACTCCCCTCGTCAGCCCGGACGCGCCTCCTCCCGGCCGGACGTTCTCGATCATCGCGGTCGTGGTCCTGATCGCCGGCTCGCTCCTGGTCCCCGTCCTCGGGGCGCTCGCCGGCCTCCTCTTCGTCAGCCAGGCCAGGGCCTGGACCCGGCGGGAGAAGGCAGCCGCCTGGCTCGCCTCCGCGGGCGTCGCCCTCCTCGCCCTCGCGGCCGCGACGGTGATGGCCTCGGCGGACCTCGGCGGCACCCACCTCGTCGTCCTGGCCGGCTACCTCGTCTTCCCCGTCGTCGGCATCGTGCTGGCCGTCCGCGCGCAGCGCCGGGACTGGCGCCCCTGAGACGGAACTCGCCGCTCGCGGGGACGGCCTCGCTTCCCTCGTCGTCGGCCACGACACGGAAGGGGTTGCTCACGACCGATCGCAGGGAAGCCAGCAGCGTTCCCGGACCGGTTCGTGATGTGTGTGAGCACCACTCGCGTAGGACACGCCGCACGCAAACGTTCGCGAGCGTCCCGATCCTGCGCGGGCGGTGCAGGCGGTTCCACGATTCCGACCTCGACGTGAGTGGCTTACGAGAAAGTGCGTACCTCCGTTCGACGGGGCTTCCTGAGATGCTGCGATCAGCCGCCGACCCTCGCAGAAGGAGCCTTCATGTCCGTCGCATCCAGCCGCCTCGCCCGCGGCACGGCCGTCCTCGCCGGAGCCGCCCTCCTCGCCGGACTCGGCGTCACCACGCCGGCATCCGCTGCTCCCGGGACCACACCGAAGCCGACCGTGACGGCCGCCCCGGACAGACGGGACACCACCACCGAACACCGCAATGCCTGCGCCGTGCGGACGCTCATCACCACGACCTTCGCCGATCCCGACAGCACGTCCTCCCAGCAGCTCGCGGCGGAATTCGTCTCACCGAGCGCCGTCGCGCACGGAGCAGGGACCACCGCCGGGCCGGAGGGACTCCTCGCCCAGTTCTCGGCGGACCGGACGCGCGTCCCCGGTGCTCAGGCAGTGATCAAGCGCGTCGCAGCCGACGGCGACCTCGTCGCGGTGCACTGGCAGATCACACCGGACCCGCGCGACGAACGACGCGGCGATGCCGCCGTCGACCTGTTCCGCCTCGAGCACGGGCGGATCGTCGAGCGCTGGTCGCTCGAGCAGCCCGTTCCGACCGGCACACCGGCCAGCGGGAACACGAACACCATGTTCAGCGACCTGTACCGGCCGGCACGTCCGACTGCCGCGCCGTCGGAGCGTCAGGAAGAACGCGATCGCGTCCTCGCGGTGTCGGCGTACGACACGCTGTTCCGCGACCACGACGCGTCGATCCTCGACCGCGCCTTCGACCCCGCGTACCTGCAGCACAACCCGGTCGCCCCGAACGGGACGGCGGCGCTGAAGCAGCTGTTCGGCAGCGGCGCGCAGTTCCCGGCGCAGCAGTCCGTCATCTCGCTCTCCGACGGCGACATCGTCTGGACCTTCTCCCAGGCGGTCGGCGCGAAACCCGGCGACCCGCTGCTCGCCGCCGACCTGTTCCGCGTCGACGACGGCCTCATCCGTGAGCACTGGGACGTGGTCCCGACCGACTAGCCCTTCGTCAGGCGGTCGCACAGGCGAACGCGGAGTGCTCCCGGTAATCTCCGTCCATGAAGCGCACCTCAGATCCTTCGTCCGACTGCCATAGTCCGGGCGCCCGGAAGACCCCGGGCACCCGCCTGCCGATCGCCCTCCTCGCCCGATGAACGGCGACCTGCTCCTCAACATCGTCCTCGTCGTCGTCTTCGTCCTGGTCGGCGGTGTCTTCGCCGCCACCGAGATGGCGCTCGTCACCCTCCGCGAGAGCCAGGTCAACGCGATCGCCGCGCGCGGCAAGCGCGGCGAGAAGGTCGCGGGCCTCGCGCGCGACCCGAACATGTTCCTCGCCGCCGTCCAGATCGGCGTCACGGTCGCCGGGTTCGCCTCCGCGGCGTACGGCGCCTCCTCCATCGCCCCCTCGGTCACACCGGTCCTCGTCGGGTTCGGGCTCGGGGACCAGGCCGCCTCCACGGTCGCGACCATCGTCCTCACCCTCCTCATCGCCTACCTCTCGTTGGTCCTGGGCGAGTTGGCTCCGAAGCGGCTCGCGATCCAGCGGAACGCCTCGTTCGCCTACGCCGTCGCCCCCGTGCTCGCCGTCTTCGCCGTCCTCATGCGTCCGGTGATCTGGCTGCTGTCGATCAGCACGAACCTCGTGGTCCGTCTGCTCGGCGGCGACCCGCACAAGACGGGCGAGGAGATGACCGAAGAGGAGCTGCGCGACATCGTCTCGAGCCACGAGGGTCTGCCCGAGGACGAACGCCGCATCCTCGACGACGTGCTCTCCCTCCGGCACCGCCAGCTGAGCCAGGTCATGCGTCCTCGCCCCGAGGTCACGGCCGTCGACGGCACCGGGAGCGTCAGCGACGCCGCCCGCGAGGTCCACGACCAGCCCTATTCGCGCTACCCGGTCATCGACCGGTCCATCGACGACATCATCGGCTTCGTGCACGTCCGCGACCTCTTCGAGGCGATCACCAAGGACCCGGCGACGCCGGTCCGCGACATCGTGCGGACGATCTCGTACCTGCCGGCCACGGCGCGCGTCCTCCCGACGCTCACCTCGATGCGGGCGGACGGCCACCACATCGCCGTCATCGTCGACGAGTACGGCGGAACCGACGGCATCGTCACCCTCGAGGACCTCGTCGAGGAAGTCGTCGGCGAGATCTTCGACGAGTACGACACGGAGTTCGCCGCCGCCGACCTCGAGGCCGGCGGCGGGATCGTCGACGGCCGTCTGAACTTCCAGGACTTCGAGGAGGCGACGGGCATCCACCTGCCCGAGAGCGCCTCCGACACCGTCGCCGGCTACGTCATCGAGACCCTCGGGCGCCTCGCGGTCGTGGGCGACGTCGTCGAGATCGACGGCGCCCGCCTCCAGGTGACCGCGATGGACCGGCGCCGCATCTCCGAGCGGCTCGTCATCCCCGACGTCGACGAGACACCCGCCGATGAGGCGAGCACCCCGGACGACGCGCGGAACTGAATCCGGGCCCCGGGCCCCGGGCCCCGTGTTGTCGGAGTCGGTGGCGCGCATCACCCGCGCCATGCCGGCGAGGGTCCCCGTCGTCCCGGCCCACTGCACACGGTAGGTGCCCCCGTGATGCGCGTCATGCTGCGCGCGAGGTCCCTGGCCGACACGCGGTCCCCTGCGACCTCCACGAACCGCGATGCGTCGTCGTCGAGGGCCACCCGTGCGGTGACGCGGGCCGTGTCGTCCTCGGTCGTGAAGTCGAGGATCTGGTCGGCGTCCGACCAGAACAGGACGCGCTTCAGCTCGAGCACGACCAAGGGGGCCTGGCCGGTCAGCATGTCCGTGAACGCACAGACGAGAACGCTGGAGGCGCAGATCGGGGCAGCGTCGACGTCGGCCTGGAACTCGCGTCGCAGCTCGAAGTTCCGGTTGCTGCCCGGGGTGATGCATCGGTAGTCGGCCGAGTAGTCCGACGGCCTGAAACGCGGCACGCCGGCGTCGACCGCAGCGGCGAGCAGAGCCCGTTGCGCGTCCACGATGACGGGCCGTGCACCGCTCAGGGCGGCGACGACCACGTCGACACCGTCCATCGCGGCCCGCAGGGCATCGGGGTCGGTGTAGTCGGCCTCCACGACACGGATGGCATCGTCGTCGGCGAACGGGCCGCTGCCGGCACCGGGACGGGTGAGCACTCGGACGTCGGCGCCGAGGGTGCGCAGTTCACGGACGATGCGGCGACCGATGTCGCCTGTGGCGCCGGGACGGCCGGATGGCGGTTCCCCGTCGGGCAGCGGGAGGACCGCTCTGCTGCCGCCGCCTCACCTCCCTGTCCGCGACGACCTCGCTGTGCCCACTCGGGGGTTCACGGCGAACCAGTGCTCGGCGTGCGCGATCCCTCTCGACGAAGTCGGCATCACACGAGCAGGCGACGGGGTGGACCGCCGCCCCCCGACCACCTTCGGGACTGAGCCTCAGGGAGTCTGCACTTCCGGCGCCCCGCCGCGGCCGCCCTCGGAGGCAGCGCCGCGCCGGCACTCGTCGAGCTCGGCCGAGCGGTCGTTCCGGCCATCGGACGCGCCTGCGACACCGGGAACCGGATGACCGACACCACCGGCGGCATCATCGCCGCGACGACTTCGTCACTGGCGCGTCGGCGCCTGAACCACATCATCGGCCGCTGCGACCCGCCCCTCCGTACGAGGGACGTGCCCGGCTCAGAAGGCGTAGCGGATGCGGCACCACGGCGTGATCTCGTTCACGAGGGCCGACAACTGCGCGACCCCCCGGGCCTTGAGATCGCGACGGTAGCGGACGTTCTCGGCGCCGTTCTGCGAGATCTTGGCCTCTTGCAGGCGTGGCTGCCAGATGAGCTCTTCGCCCTTGGGGTGCCACCGCTCGTTGACCTCGTGCAGGGCGGCGTTGGGGGTCAGGAAGATCACCTCGGCCGCCGCCTGCTGTTGGGCGGCGGGCGGGCGGACGTCGGCGGCCGGCGGCAGCGGCGCCCGCCAGTCGGACAGCCAGGTGGGCGTCATGATGACGGGTGAGAAGTTGAGGTGGACCTCCCATCCGGCCTCCACGAAGTCGTTGACGGCGGCGATGCGGTCGGCCATCGGGCTGGTGCGCAGGTCGGTGACCTTCGCGGTCTCGGCCGGCATCAGCGAGAAGCGGATGCGAGACCGCCCCCGAGGATCCCACGTGAGCAGGTCGCGGTTGACCCATTTGGTGGCGAAGGACGCCTTGGCCGTGGGGGTCATGCGGAACAGGTCGCAGAGGTCGCGCACATTGTCACTGATCGTCGCGTCGACAGAGCAGTCGCTGTTCTCGCCGATGTCGTACACCCACGCCTCGGGGTCGCACTGGTTGGGTTCGAGCTTCGGCCCCTGCTTGTGCACGTGACGGGCGACGTGGCGACCGATCTGCTCGATGTTCGTGAACACGGTGACCGGATTGCTGTACCCCTTGCGGCGGGGGGCGGAGCAGGACACGCCCGCCATCGCGCCGCCCCTCGGCAGCGCCGGCGCGGTGAAGCCGGCCGCCCGGCCGTTGGGCCCGTAACGAGGCCCCTCTTCTCGCCCCGGACGAGCGCCCCGGTCTTGATGCGCACCCAGCGACGGGCGTTCGCCTCGTCGCCGTGGAGCTCGGGGATGCGCCAGTGCGACTCGACCGGCACGACGATCGCCTCGGGCCAGCGCGCGAGGACGTCCTGCCCCCGGGGCGACGCGGCCGCCGCGGGTTCGGCGTAGATGCGGCGCACGTCGAGAAGAGCCGGAGAAGCCATCATGCGCCATGTGTACAGGCCACCACTGACAGCGGCTGCACGGGGTCCTGCCTTCGCACACGGCGGTCCTCTGCGACGCAGAAACGCGATGTCGGTTCAGTCCTCGGGCGGCCCTGGCCTCCGCCGCAGCCGACCGCATGCCGCCTGCCCTGCTTCGAGGCGCTCGGCGCCCCCTCGACCGAGCCGTGCGGACCGACCGCGCCGGCCCGTCGGCCCGTCAGCCCGGTCGGGCGGGCAGCTCGACGGTGACCCGGAGGCCGCCGCCGACCCGGGGCCGCACCTCGAGCGTCCCGTCGTGGGCGCGCACGATCGCGTCGACGATCGCCAGGCCGAGCCCGGAGCCCTGGTGGTCGCCCCGCACGCGGGCGTCGCCGCGCTGGAAGGGCTCCGTCAGGGTCGCGACGAGGTCGGGCGGAACCACCGGGCCCGAGTTCTCGACGACGAGGAGGGCCCCGGCCCCTCGGGGGGCCGTGGAGACCGACACACACGCCGCCGGCTGACCGACCGACGCGTCGACGTCGCGCGTCCCCGCGTGCGGCCCTGCGGGCACGTTGTGCACGATGCCGTTGTGCACCAGGTTCGTCACCACCTGACGCAGCAAGGCCGGCGACCCGGACGTGGTCGACACGTCGCCCTCGACCTCGAGCGCCACGCCCCGCGCGTCGGCGAGAGGCGAGAGCACCTCGACGGCCTCGTCCGCGAGCAGTGACAGGTCCACGGACGACCGGTCGAACGACCGCTGGTCGGCCCTGCTCAACACGAGCAGCGCCTCGGTCAGGTCGATCGCCCGGTCGTTCACCTCACGCAGGCGACCTGCGAGCACCCTCGGGTCCGACTCCGGGTCGTCGTGCGCGACCTCGAGCAGGGTCCGCGAGATGGCGAGGGGCGTGCGCAACTCGTGCGAGGCATTGGCCGCGAACCGTCGCTGCGCCGAGACGTGGGCCTCGAGCCGCTCGAGCATCGTGTCGAACGCGTCGGCCAGCGCACGGAACTCGTCGGCCCGGCCGGGCAGGGCGATGCGGTGCGACAGCGACCCCTCCGCGGCCAGGCCGGCGGCTTCGGTCAGACGGTCGAGCGGCGCCAGCAGCCGCCCCGCGAGCCACCAGCCCCCCAGCAGCCCCGCCCCGAGCAGCACCGCCAGAGCCACGAAGGCCCGCGGCACGAACGCCCGCACCAGGTCTCCTCGGTTCGGCGCGTACCCGTCGAAGCTCGAGAGCGCCTCCTGCGGCACGTACCGCAACAGGAACAGCCAGACCACCCCGAGCAGCAGCGCCCCGGTCACCCCGACGCCGGCCGCGGAGCTGAGCGCCAGACGCAGGCGGACGCTGGGGCCGCGCGTCCTACCCACGGCCCCGCGCCTCCTCGACAGGGCCGGTCCGGACAGGGCCGGCGTCGATCCGGTACCCGACGCCCGGCACCGTCGCGATCACCCAGGGCTCGCCGAGCCGCTTCCGCAGCGCCGAGACCGTGATGCGGACCGCGTTCGTGAACGGGTCGGCGTTCTCGTCCCAGGCCCGCTCGAGCAGCTGCTCGGCGCTGACCACGCCGCCGCCGGCCGTCACGAGCACCTCGAGCACGGCGAACTGCTTGCGGGTGAGCGCCACGTAGCGGCCGTCGCGGTGCACCTCGCGGCGGAACGGGTCGAGGCGCAGCCCCGCCAACTCGGTGACCGGTGGCCGGGGGTGCGCCCGACGCCGGGCGAGGGCGCGCAGCCGCAGCCCCAGCTCCCGCAGCTCGAACGGCCTGGTGAGGGAGTCGCCCGCCCCCGCCTCGAAGCCCGAGGCCTTGTCGTCGAGACGGTCGGCGGCCGTCAGCATGAGGATCGGCGTGCCGCTGCCGGTCACGACCAGGTGCTCGGCGATCTCGTCGCCCGAGGGCCCGGGCACGTCGCGGTCGAGCACGGCGACGTCGTACTCGTTGACGCTCAGCAGCTCGAGCGCGGTGTCGCCGTCGCCCGCGACATCGGACGCGATGGCCGCGAGACGGAGACCGTCGCGGATGGCCTCGGCCAACAGGGGCTCGTCCTCGACGATCAGCACACGCACGTCCCGATGCTACGAGCCGGGCCGTATCGTCCGCGTATCGAGAAACGCATACGGGCCGGCAACGGCGGATCCCGGCGACTGAGGGGCATGCGAAACCTCGCCCCGTCGCCCTCCGCACGTCCCGTCCCCGGCCGGCACCGACGACGCCCCGCCGTCGTCCTGGCCGTCGTCGCCGGTGCGATCGCGTTCTCGCTCGTCGTCCTCCTGGCGGTGGCCGGCGCGGTCTCCCGCGCCGCGACGG
>NZ_LHOZ01000091.1:0-29143 GCF_001297205.1 Frigoribacterium sp. RIT-PI-h
CTGCCCAGCCCAGCATCCGGCCCCGGCCCCGCCGTCGGCAACTCAGGACTCTTGTCGCCTCGCCGCGCGCCAGCCCGCCGATCCGCGACCGTTCTCCTGAGTTGCCGACAGGCGCCCGTCCACACCCGCATCCATGCCGACCTCGGCTCCGAACTCGGCCCCGGCCCCGGCCCCGGCCCGCAGTCGGCAACTCAGGACTCCTGCGGGCCCAGCACCGCTCGGACCGCTGCACGACGACACCAGCCAGGAATTGCCGACTCGAGACCCGCGACACACGACCAGTGACTTCAGGGACCGTGGAGGGGCGGGAACTGAGGAGAAAGGCTCCTGCTCGGACGGCCCCGCTGTCGGCAACTCAGGACTCCTGTCGCCTCGCGGTGCGTCAGCCGCGCTGTTCGCAACCGTTCTCCTGAGTTGCCGACAAGCGCCCGTTCACACCGGCCTAGACGTCGCCCCCGGCACCGGCAGTCCGAGCCGAACTCGGGCCCGGCCCCGCCGTCGGCAACTCAGGACTCCTGTGCGCTCAGCACCGCTCAGACCGCTGCACGACGACACCAGCCAGGAATTGCCGACTCGAGACCCGCGACATACGCCCCGCGACCGCGACCTGTGACGTCAGCGGCAGAGGCAGCGGCGGCGAAGGGGCGGTAACCCAGGAGCACGTGCCGCTTTGGGCATGTTCACGCCCGAAGCGCACCAAGAGGCTTGAGTTGCTGACCGAGGACGGCCGCAGCAGCCCAAGGTGACGCCCCCGTCAGGGCGGCAGGCAGCCGCGGCGGTCAGATGAGCTTCGAGTGGCGGACGCCGGCCTCGTGGTAGCCACGTTTGCGGTAGAAGCGGTTGGCCGAGTCGGTGGCCGCTGCCGAGACGGCGTTGAGCACGCGTGCCTGGTGGCCCCGGGCCCACGACTCGAAGTGGCCGAGCAGGTACGAGCCGACACCGTCGCGACGAGCCTCGGCCGACACCACGAGCAACAGCAGCTCGGCGGTCGGGGCGTCGTCGTTGTACGCCCACACGACGTGTCCGCCGGCGACCGCCGTGATGCGCCCGTCGTCACCGCGCACGACCCACGTCTCGTGGCCTGCGTCGGCCGTCAAGCGGGCCAGACGAGCAGAGAGCACGTCGGTGTCGAGCGTGTAGCCGAGCAGGCCGATCAACGACACGAGGTCGTCCAGGTCGCTGGTCGTCGGGATGCCGAGGGGCTGCACCGGTGCGGTCATGTCACGACGCTAGCGCAGCGTGAGACGTGTGACGACCGGGCTGCCCGGAGGCCGCGGCTAGCGGTGGGCGGACTGCAGCTCGCGCAGGCGAGCGAGCACCGTGGCGCGCAGGTCTTCGGGTGCCGTCTCGCGGCAGGCACGCTGGACGGCCTCGGTCAGCACGACGCCGACCTTGTGCTCACCCGAGCAGTCGCCGCAGTTCGCCATGTGTTCTCGGATGTCGGCCGCGTCCTCGCGGCACAACTCGTTGTGCAGGTAGTCCTCGAGTTCGGCCTTGGCCTTGGTGCAACCACAGTCGGTCATTTCTTTGCGCCCTTCGACGAGCCGACGGGGACGGCGATGCCACGATCGCGTGCGTAGTCGGCGAGGAGTTCACGGAGCAGGCGACGGCCGCGGTGCAGGCGGCTCATCACGGTGCCCACGGGGGTCTTCATGATGTCGGCGATCTCTTGGTACGAGAAGCCTTCGACGTCCGCGAAGTACACGGCCATGCGGAAGTCTTCGGGGACCTTCTGCAGGGCGTCCTTCACGGCGCTGTCGGGGAGGTGGTCGATCGCCTCGGCCTCGGCCGAGCGGGTCGAGCCGGAGGCGCGGGTCGCCGACTCGGCGCCGCCCATCTGCCAGTCTTCCAACTCGTCGATCGTGCCCTGGTAGGGGTCGCGCTGCTTCTTGCGGTACGTGTTGATGAACGTGTTGGTCTGGATGCGGTAGAGCCAGGCCTTCAGGTTGGTGCCCTGCTGGAACTGCGCGAACGCCGCGTAGGCCTTGACGAACGTCTCTTGGACGAGGTCGCTGGCGTCGGCCGGGTTGCGCGTCATGCGCATGCCCGCGGCGTAGAGCTGATCCATGAACGGAAGCGCCTGCTCTTCGAACAGGGCGCGCTTCTCGGCGTCGGCGTCGACGGCCTCGAGGGCGGCGTCGACGTCGGCCTCGGTCGGTTCGACGGCGGCAACGGTCGGTGTGGGCTCGTGGCCCTCGGGGGTGCTCATCAGGGCCGATTCTAGTTCGGCGACGGTGATTTCCCTCGGTGCTAGTGCGACAGGCACAGGTCCTCCAGGTTCTTGCTGCATTACTGTGGTGAACCGATGCAGGTGTACAGGTATTCCGGGCCCGAGTTCTCCCCCTACGGCGACGGAAGGGTTCCCGAGGTCGACGAGGGGCGCTGGGTGGCGCCCACCGCCTCCGGACCGTTGCGCGCCTCCTCGTCCCTGCCCGGGTCGAAGTCGTTGACGAACCGCGAACTGGTGCTCTCGGCGCTGGCGTCGTCGCCCTCGACGCTGCGCCTGCCGCTGCACTCCCGCGACACGGCGCTGATGATCGAGGCGCTCAAGGCGTTGGGCACGACGGTCACCGAGTTCCCCAACGACTCCCCCTTCGGCCCCGACCTGGTCGTCACACCGGGCGAGCTGCAGGGCGGGGCGACGATCGACTGCGGCCTGGCCGGCACGGTCATGCGGTTCCTGCCCCCGGTCGCGGCACTCGCCCTCGGCCCGGTCACGTTCGACGGCGACGCCAGCGCCCGCAAGCGCCCGATGCGCACGACGATCGACGCCCTGCGCGCCCTCGGCGTCGAGGTGAACGACGACGGGCGGGGTGCACTGCCGTTCAGCCTGTACGGCACCGGCGAGGTCGAGGGCGGCGACGTCGAGATCGACGCCTCCGCCTCGAGCCAGTTCGTCTCGGGTCTGCTGCTCTCGGCCGCCCGCCTCGAGCGCGGCCTCACCCTGACCCACACCGGCGAACGCCTGCCGAGCCTGCCGCACATCGAGATGACGATCGACGCGCTCGCGCAGCGCGGGGTCGAGGTCGCGTCGCCGGCCGTCGGCACCTGGATCGTGCCGCCGACGCCCATCGAGGGGCGCGAGGTCGTCATCGAGCCCGACCTGTCGAACGCGGCGCCGTTCCTCGTGGCCGCCCTGGTCGCGGGCGGCACCGTCTCCATCGCGCACTGGCCCGCCGACACGACCCAGGTCGGGGCCGACCTGATCGACCTGCTGCCGCTCTGGGGGGCGACCGTCACGCTCGACGGCGACACCCTCACCGTCGACGGCGGCGTGGGCCTCGTCGGCGGCGGCTCGCTGCCCGGCGTCGACGTCGACCTGTCCCGCGGAGGCGAGCTCGCTCCCGCGCTGGTCGCCCTCGCCGCCCTCGCCTCGGGCCCCAGCACGATCACCGGCATAGGCCACCTGCGCGGTCACGAGACGGACCGCCTCGCGGCCCTCGCGGCCGAGATCAACGCCATCGGAGGCGCGGTGACCGAACTCGAGGACGGCCTGCGCATCGAGCCGTCCCCGCTGCACGCGGGCCAGTGGCGCACCTACGAGGACCACCGCATGGCGACCGCCGCGGCGATCATCGGCCTGGCGGTCGAGGGCGTCGAGCTCGACGACGTCCGCGTCGTCGCCAAGACGCTGCCGCAGTTCGTCGAGCTGTGGGACGAGATGCTCGGCCGCACCGTCCCTCGGAGCCCCGCCGACATCGACCTGCTCGGGTTCCTCTAGGCGCCGGGCCGACGACGATGAGCGGGGCACGGCACGGAACGAGCGAGGCACGGTCGACGATGAGCGAGGCACGATGAGCTGGTGGAGCGACGGCGACGACGCCGACGACGAGCGCGAGTACGGCGAGTACGACGAGAGCTCGGTGCGGGTGCGCCCGAACCCCAAGGGCAACAAGCCGCGAACCAAGCAGCGTCCGGCCTACGCGAACGCCGAGGAGGGGGTCGTCTGGACGGTCGACCGCGGCCGCTACGGCGTGCTGATGGACGCCGGCACCCCCGACGAGCGCGAGATCACGACGGCCAGGGCGCGTGAGCTCGGCAAGAAGAGCGTCGTGACCGGCGACCGCGTCGGCGTCGTCGGCGACACGAGCGGCTCCGAGGGGTCGCTCGCGCGCATCGTCAAGGTTCAGGAGCGCACGACCCTGCTGCGGCGCAGTGCCGACGACAGCGACGCCGTCGAGCGCGTCATCGTCGCCAACGCCGACCAGATGTTGATCGTCGTGGCGGCCGCCGACCCCGAACCCCGGCCCCGCCTGGTCGACCGCTACATGGTCGCGGCGTTCGACGCCGGGGTCGAGCCGATCCTCTGCATCACCAAGACCGACCTCGCCGACCCGGCGCCGTTCGCGGCGCACTTCTCGTGCTTCGACCTGCGCATCGTCACGACGACGTCGACCTCGTTCGACGAGGTCGCGCCCGGCGGGCAGGTCTCCCCCGCGCTCGACGAGCTGCGCGGCGTCCTCGACGGGCACGTCACGGTCACGGTCGGTCACTCGGGCGTCGGCAAGTCCACCCTCGTGAACGCGCTGACGGGGTCGCGACGCGAAGTCGGCGTGGTCAACGCGGTCACCGGGCGCGGACGGCACACGTCGTCGTCGACGGTGTCGTTCAAGGTGCCGACCGGTGGCTGGATCGTCGACACCCCCGGTGTGCGGTCGTTCGGGCTGGGCCACGTCGACCCCGAGAACATCCTCAAGTCGTTCGCGGCGCACGCGATCCCGGCCGAGGGCGAGCCGGTCGACGGCATCCCGCTGGCCGAGGCCCACGACTGGGAGATCGTCGACCGCATCGAGGCCGGCGAGCTCGGCGACGTCGGCCGCGAACGGCTCGAGTCGCTGCAGTCGCTGCCCGCGTCCAAGGGCGGCGTGAGCGCGCGCGACCACCCCGCGGCTGCCGCCGCCGCCCGCAGCGCCGAGCTCGGCTAGAACGCTGCTGCGTCGCACCGCGTTTCGTGCAGCGCACCGGGACTAGGCGCGGTGCCGTGCACGAAACGCGGTGCGATGACGTCCGGGGCCCGCCCGGGCCGGGAGCAGGAGGCGCGGGCCGGTCAGGCGAGCGGCGCGCGGACGAGCAGGGCGGGCTGGGTACGCTGACGGGGTGACCGATGCTGCCGAGCCGACCCGCGCCTCCTCGTCCCCTGTCGGACCCGATTCGGGCGCCGATCCCGGAGCGAACGCCGAACGCAGCGCCGTCACGAAGCCGGCGAGTACCTCGCCGTGGGCGGACGACCTGGCGCTCGCGCTCGAGCTGGCCGACCTGGCCGACGCGATCAGCACCGAGCGGTACCGGTCGGCCGACCTGCACGTGTCGCTCAAGCCCGACCGGTCGCACGTGACCGACGCCGACCAGGCCGTCGAGCGGGCGATCCGCGAGCGGGTCGCCGCCGCCCGCCCCGACGACACCTTCTACGGCGAGGAGTACGGCCACGACGCTCCCTCGCACCGCCAGTGGGTGGTCGACCCGATCGACGGCACGGCGAACTTCCTGCGCGGGGTCCCGGTCTGGGCGGCGCTGATCTCGCTCGTCGTGGACGGGGTGCCCGTGGTGGGTGTCGTGAGTGCTCCGGCGCTCGGGCGACGCTGGTGGGCGACGCAGGGCGGCGGGGCGTTCTCGACCGAGCACGACGGGCCGTTGCGGGTGTCGGGCGTGCGCGACCTGGCCGACGCCTCGTTGAGCTTCAACGGGCTCGAGTACTGGATCGACGCCGGACGCCTGCCGCAGCTGCTCGACCTGACGGGCAAGGTCTGGCGGACGCGGGCGTACGGCGACTTCTGGTCGTACATGCTCGTCGCCGAGGGCGCACTCGACATCGCGGGCGAGTTCGACCTGCAGCCCTACGACATGGCGGCCGTGGCCGTCGTCGTCGAGGAGGCCGGCGGACGCTTCACCAGCGCCGACGGACAGCCGGGGCCCTGGCACGGCACCGCGCTGGCGACGAACGGACTGCTGCACGAGAGCGTCCTCGGGATCGTGGCCGCGCCTTCTGCCTGAACCGAGGTCGAGCTCACGCCGCCACGAGATGAACACGCCGCCACGTTGTCGCGTGGCGGCTTGGCACGTCGTGGCGCGATGCCGCGGCCGAGGTTCATCCCTCCGACGGAGGGCGACTCAGCCCTGCGCTTATGTTCACGCAACACCCGGCCCGCTTGACTGGTCGCACGACGTCACCGGCTCCGTCAGGAGCACCGAGCATCTCGGGCAGGGACGCCAGGGGCTCCGCCGCCCGTCTCCCTGTGACGGGCGGCCGGGCCCCGCCAACCGCCTCACCAGCCGATCGAAAGGCCCACCATGTTCGTCACGCCCGCCGCCTCCGTCTCCGCCACCGCCAGCACCGCCGCCGGCTCGGTCGACCCCGCGTCGATCGCCCTGTCGGGCACGCGTCAGGTCGACGTCACGAGCTACGTCGTCGAGGCCTTCGCGCGCCTCTGACCTGCGGGGGCACGCGACCCCAGGAGGCGCGTCTCACCGAGGAGGCGCGTCTCACGCAGGAGGCGCGGGTCACCCCGACGACGTGGGTCACCGAGGAGGCCATGGTCACCGGCCGACGATGGTCACCGACTACGCAGCAGCAGCCTCGGCCCCGTCGCCCACGCGCCCCTTCTTGCGAGCCCGCAGGTCCATCAGCCCGAGCACGAGCGCCACGGACACCAGGGCGATCGTGACGAAGAACCCGTTGCGGTAGGCCTCGTGGTGGATGTCGAGGTCGGCGCCCTCCGCTCCCCCGGCCCCGGCGATGACCGAGTAGAACGTCGAGCCCGCAGCCGCCGTGCCGATGGCCGTGCCGGCGCGCTGACCCACCTGTCCCATCGAGCCGGCGGCGCCGCCCATCTCGCGGGCCCCTCGGCCAGCGGGAGCGTCGGGTGCGGCGAGATGACGAAGCCACCGCCGGTGCCGGCGATCAGCATGCCGATGCCCATGGCGTACGGCGTGATGTCGCGTGGTGTGAGCACGGCTGCGAGCAGCAGGGCGACGAAGCCCACCGCGACCAGGATCAGCCCGAGCACGACCAGGCTGCGACCGAAGCGGTCGACGAGGCGTCCGCCGTAGAACGCGGCGACGGCGCTGGTCAGGGCGAACGGGATGGTGACCATGCCGGCGTAGACGGGCTCGAGGCCCAGGCCCTGCTGCAGGTACAGCGTCGTCAGCAGGAAGGTCGCCGGCAGGGCGCAGAAGTAGACCGTGGCGATCAGGGTGCCGTTGCGGTACGACGCGAGCGAGAACAGGCTGAAGTGCACGACCGGTGACTTGCCGCGGGCTTTGTAGCGCTGCTCCCACCAGACGAAGGCGGCACCGAACGCGACGAAGCCGATCAAGAAGAGCCAGCGCAGCGGGTCGTCGCCCTGGCCGGTGGTCAGCACGAACGGCAGCATGAGGGTGAAGATCGTCAGGCCGAGCAGCACGATGCCGAACAGGTCGAGCTCGTTGTGGCCGTTCGAGGCCGTGCGGGTCTTCGGCAGCAGCTTGAGGGCGAAGAAGATGGCGATCAGGCCGAGCGGGATGTTCATCCAGAACAGCAGGCGCCAGCCGTCCTCCGGGCCGCCGATCGCGATGAGCAGGCCGCCGAGGGTCGGGCCGAACGCCGTGCTGACGCCGATGATGGCACCGAAGAAACCGAAGGCGCGGCCGCGCTCCTTGCCCTGGAAGAGCTCCTGGATGAGCCCGAGCACCTGCGGCATCTGGATGCCGGCGGCGACGCCCTGCAGGATGCGGGCGGCGACCAGCAGCTCGATGGTCGGGGCGAGGGCGCAGAGCAGGCTGGCGACGGTGAACGAGGTCAGGCCGATGACGAACATCATGCGGCGCGACTTGAGGTCGCCGAGACGGCCGGACGGCACGAGCGAGAGACCGAACGCCAGCGCGTAACCGGCGACGATCAGCTGCAGGGCGGTGGGCCCGGCGCCGAGCGAGGCCTCGATGCTGGGCAGGCCGACGTTGACCTTCGACAGGTCGAGTATCGTCAGGGCGGCGACGCCGACGCACACGGCGAACGCGCGCCACTTCCGGCGTTCCTCGTCGGAGCGGGCGGCGCGGCCGTGGCCGGAGGCGGGGCGGGCGGCGTCGGCGCCGCCGGGGGCAGAGGTGTCGGATGTCTTCGTCATGGGATCGTTCCGTCATACACCTTGCACAGCATGCAACGACGCGAGTGGCTGCGGAACGCGGGTGGCCCGGTGGGCCGACCCGCGCCTCCTGGGCTCTGTCGGTCGAGGGGACCGAGAGCCGAGGAGGCGCGGGTGGCGACGACCGCTAGGCCGCCTTGATCAGGTCGTTCGGGTTCAGGACGTACTTCGTGGCGGCGCCCTTGTCGAACTCGGCGTAGCCGCGCGGGGCGTCCGCGAGGCTGATCGCCTGGGCGTGGACGTTCTTCGCGATGCTCGTGCGGTCGTGGAGGATCGCCATCATCAGCTGTCGGTTGTACTTCATCACCGGGCACTGGCCCGTGGTGAACGACAGCGACTTGGCCCAGCCGGTGCCGAGACTGAGCGACAGCGAGCCCTTCTGGGCGGCCTCGTCGACTCCGCCCGGGTCGCCGGTGACGTAGAGCCCCGGGATGCCGAGGGCGCCGCCCGCCGCGGTGATGTCCATCAGCGAGTTGAGCACGGTGGCGGGCGCCTCGTCGCCCGATCCGCCGCCGTGCCCCTTGGCTTCGAAACCGACCGCGTCGATGCCGCAGTCGACGAGGGGTTCGCCGAGGATCTGGTCGATCTGGTCGGCGGGGTCGCCCTTGGTCAGGTCGACGGTCTCGCAGCCGAAGCTGCGGGCCTGGGCGAGGCGGTCGGCGTTCATGTCGCCGACGATGACGACGCTGGCTCCGAGCAGCAGGGCTCCGGTGGCGGCGGCGAGGCCGACGGGGCCGGCTCCGGCGACGTAGACGGTCGAGCCGACCTCGACGCCGGCGGTGACGGCGCCGTGGAAGCCGGTCGGGAAGATGTCGGAGAGCATCGCCAGGTCGAGGATCTTCTCCATGGCCTGGTCGGCGTCCGGGAACTTCAGCAGGTTCCAGTCGGCGTAGGGCACGAGCACGTACTCGGCCTGGCCGCCGACCCAGCCGCCCATGTCGACGTAGCCGTAGGCGCTGCCGGGACGGTCGGGGTTGACGTTGAGGCAGATGCCGGTCTTGCGCTCCTTGCAGTTGCGGCAGCGGCCGCAGGCGATGTTGAACGGCACCGAGACGATGTCGCCGACCTTGATGAACTCGACGTCGGGGCCGACCTCGACGACCTCGCCGGTGATCTCGTGGCCGAGCACGAGGTTCGTCGGGGCGGTGGTGCGGCCGCGGACCATGTGCTGGTCGGAGCCGCAGATGTTGGTGGCGACCGTGCGCAGGATCGCGCCGTGGTTGACCTTGCGTCCGACGTTGGCCGGGTTGACGCCGGGGCCGTCCTTCAGCTCGAAGGTCGGGTAGTCGACGTCGATGACCTCGACCTGGCCGGGGCCCTTGTAGGCGACCGCGTGATTCGTTGCCATGGTGATCCTCCTTGATCACGTGCGAGCACGGGACGTGCCCGATCCCTCGCAGGCTATTGCCCGGGTCGGGCGGTGCGAGCGAATCACAGCGAGCGTTCAGGTGCGGGGCCGGGCCGCTAGCGTGGGGCGATGACCGCCCGCCGCCGCCGCGTCACCGCGGCCGTCGTGCTCGCGGTGTACCTGACCTGTCTGGTCGTCGCCCTCGGGGCCGTGACGGACGTGGCCCTGGTCGCGACCTTCGCCCGGGCGGCGGCCTCGACGATCGTGGGTGCGGCCCGCTCGGTGGGGCTGCTGACGCTGTCGGACGGCTTCGTCCAGGCCCTGGCCGTGAGCGCCGCCGTCGTGCCGGTGCTGCCCCTGGTTGCCCTGGCCGTGCCGCGGCGTCATCGCGGCACGGCAGGGGGCCTGGCGGCCGGCGCCGTGCTCGTGGCGAGCATCGTCGTGGCCGTCACGACGAGTGGTGACGCGTCCCTGAGCTCAGGAGGCGCGGGCGCGGTGGGCGGACGTCTCGCGTCGCTGCTGTGGGCGGCTGCGGTCGGGCTGACGCTCGGGCTGCTCGTGGCGCGTGCGGCGGTCGTCGTCGGGACGCCGACCCCGCTCGGCACCCCGGAACGGAAGGTGCGGGCGGGGGCGATCGCGGCCGCCGTGGTCTATGCCCTCGTGCTGGCGTCGATCGCGTTCACGGCCCGGCCGGTCGACGAGGGCTTCGGTCCGACCCTGCAGCGTGGGCTCGACGTGCTGCACAGCATCGGCGTGCCGGTGTGGGTGGACTACTCGACGGTCGAGTTCACGGCCAACATCGCCCTGTTCGTGCCGCTGGGCGTGGTGGTCGTGTTGCTCGTCGGCCTCGACCGCTGGTGGTGGGGCGCCGTGGCCGGCTTCGTGGCCAGTGCGACGATCGAGCTCGGCCAGCTGGTGTTCCTGCCCGGTCGGTTCGCCTCGGCCGACGACGTGGTGGCCAACACGACCGGAGCAGTCATCGGCGCCCTGGTCGGGGTCGTCGTGCTCGACGTCGTACACCGACTGGCCGCCGTTCGACGCTGACGCCGCCGGTGGCGGGCTGTCGAACGGGGCAGCACAAGGAGAGCAGCGATCCGGCTGGGGCAGCAGTGGCTCCGACCCTCTCGCCGCGGCCCCATCCCACGACCTAAACACCTTCCGCACACACGAAGGCCCCGGGCTGATGCCCGGGGCCTTCGTGGTGAGAGCTGGTGTTACGCGTTGCTGCGCGCGCGACGCTGCAGGGTCAGGACGACCATGAGCGCGATGCCGAGCAGGACGGCGCCGGCGGCACCCCAGATGACGAGGGTGGGCACGGTCGAACCGGTGAAGGCCAGGCCGTCGTTGCCACCGACGGCGGCGTTGCCCGCGTCAGCTGCGACGACGGTCAGAGCCGAGGTGGCCAGCTGGCCCGACGACAGGCCGGTCGCGGTGAGCGAGTAAGTGCCACGGGCGTTGGCCGGCAGCGTGACGGTGACCGACGCAGCACCCGAGGCGGTGGCCGCCTTGGTGATGGTGACGGTCTCGATGGCGGCGAGGGTGACGCGGCCTTCGCCGGTCACGGCGACGCTCACGGTCTCACCGGGGGTGAACGTTCCTTCGGCGAAGGCGACGGCGACGGGCTGGCCCGGGGCGACACGGCCGCTGACCGTGACGTCGGTGGACGGTGCGTAGGCGCTGGCGGCGGTCGGGACGGCGAACAGCCCGACGACGATGAGCAGAGCGGTGGCTGCGAATTTCTTCATGTGTGATCCCCTGAGACGTTGGTTGGCGCCTCTTCAAGTTCCCCCTGCGGAAACTGGACGCTCCCTCAGCTTAGACGCGATTCACAGTTGATTTTTAGGGATTGTGTTTCGGTCCCGTGAACAGTTGGGGTCGATTCGATGCCGGGAATTGACGTCTCAGCGCTTCCCACCGCGTCGCCGCCGAGGAACTCGACACGCATCGTCGACGTTTGTCCTGGTGAGAGGGTCTTTTGATACTGGGTGACCGACAGTCCGGAGTCCGACGCCGTCTGCAGCCCGACCTCGGCACCGTCCTCGGCCGCCGCGACGAACACCCCCGCACTGGGGGCATAGATGCTCACGTTCGTGCTGATGTCACCCGCCGGCGTGCCGAGCTGACCGCCTCCGGTGACGTACTCGGGCAGTGACGTCGCCGCGTCGGCCGGGGCGTTGTTGGTCAGGGTCACGTCGACGACCCAGCTGGGCCTGCCGTCCTGCCGGCACACGGCCTGGCCGATCGAGATCTTGGTACCGAGGTAGTAGTCCATCTTCGAGGCGGTGCCGTCGTTGAAGTAGACGCCGAACTTCGGCTGGTGGGCCGTGCTCGTCGGCAGCTCGCCGGCCAGGGTCGTCTCGGCGATCCGGCTCTGTTCGGTGTCGTCGGCGCTCCACAGGTAGAGGCGGCGCTCCTCCCCCGCGCGCGCGAGTCCGGCGAGCAGGGCCGACGCGTCGAGGTTGCCCGAGGAGATGCTTGAGAAGACCGTTGCCGCGGCCCCGGCGAAGAAGTCGTCCTGCTGGGTCGGGTCGGAGTATCGCGAATAGGCCGTACTGAGGAGGATCGAGACGACGTTGTCCGAGGTCAGCACGTCACCGGTCGGCAGGGTGACGGGGCCGGTGGCCGTCAGGAGGTAGCTGAGGGCGACCGGGTCGATCGACAGCACGCCGTCGACTTCGGTGCCGAATTGCCGCTTCCACATCTCGCGGGCCAGCTGCGCGCTGAGCGGGAACTGCGGGGTGAGGTTGACGTCCTGGATGTACTGGCCCGTGATGGCGCCGTAGAGGCCCTGCGTCTCGACCGGCAAGGGCAGCACCGGAGCGTCCGCTCGGGGGAAGTCACCCGACGACGCCTGCTGGACGAGTGAGATCTTGCCGCCCTCGACCCGGAGCAAGGCGACGGCCCCGGGGATGCCGCCCGTCGCGCGGAGCTCGGCGTTGTTCTGAAACAGGACGAGATAGTCACGTGGGCCGTCCGCCCCCAGCATTCCGGGTGCCAGGTCGACCGCGCGGGCCACGACGTCGACCTGGGCGCTGGCACCACCCAAGACGTCAACGAGCTGGTCGACCGCGTCGGCCAGGGGCTCTATCAATCCCTTCCGGTCGATGCTCTCGGCGGACGACAACCCGCCCTTCAAAGATGCATCAGCCGACAGGACGTCCGGTCGGGCCTCCAGAAGGGGCTGAAGGTCGATGCCTGCCCCGTCCGGAGTGAACTGCTTCACATCCAGACGGCCTGCGACATGGACGACGGGCGTGACAGCATCGTCGGTGATGTCGGTCAGGATCGTGGTGACATCTCGAAGAGCAGCCAGGTTGCGCCCGGCCCATGGAAGGGACTCCGCTGCCGCCCAGATCGGGTCGCCCGTCAGGCCTTCGGCGGCATGGACTTCGTCATGCAGACGCGAGACCGCGGTCTCCGCTCCACCGGTGTCAGCCGCGAGCACCGCTGCCTGGGCTTCACGCGCCGCAGTGGCCGCCGAGTCGAGATGGCGGACTGCCAACCCTCCTCGGATGCCGATCCACGCACCTGCGCACAGAACGAGGAAGAGGCCTGCCACGAGGACCCAGAGGACGGTCCTTCTCGGCGAGACGTCACGCGATGACACTCGACGCCCTGTCATGTTCACATCTAAGCAGAACCCCTGCCGCATCCCGTCTGCTCGGGCGAAGAGGCCAAACACCGCTACTTTGTTGAAGTATGGGGATGCGACGGACCAGAACGAGGGTGATAGCCGGCGCCGCCGTGGTGGTGGCGGTCGGCGTGGGTGCGGCGGCGGTGCCTTCCGTGCGCCATGAGTACAGACTTTGGCGGTCTTGCCTTGCGTCCGAAGGAATCGAAGCCCGAGTCGGTGACGCCCGGCTGGCGTCGATCGAGGGGGGCAGACCCCTTCTGGGCGTCATAGGCGATTCGTGGGCTCAAGGGGCGGAACTGCCGGACCCATTGGACGCCTTTCCCTACGACGTGGGCCTGATGACCGGAATGGACGTGTTGGTCGATGGAAAGCAGGGGACGGGCTTCCTAAATGCCGGACCTTGTAAGGACGACCCCATCCAGCCACGGTTGGCCACCATGCTCGAGACCCGGCCCGACGTCCTCGTGATCGCGCTCGGTCTCAACGATGCGGTCCTCGATGACGACGACGTCCACACTGCTGTCGACGACGCCTTCTCGACGATCGATGAGGACCGTCCCCGTCGAGTCATCGTCGTCGCGCCGTTCGACCCGCCTACGGCTCCCCACGCCCGTGTTCGTGACGTCGGCGCGTACCTCGAGGAGGCAAGTCTCCGATTCGATTTCGAGTACGTGTCCGTCAACGACACGCCTCTGACTTTTCTCGAGGACGGTATCCACCCCGACGAGGCCGGCCGGCAAATGGTCGCCTCTGAAGTCGCGGACGTGATCGGACGACCCGACTGATCGGGACGGTCAGAGGAGCCGAGCGGGGTTTCCAACCATTCGCCCATGATCGGGAACGTCGACGAGGACGACGGCGCCCGCACCGACCGCGCTTGAGTCCCCCAATCGGATGCCACCCAACACCAGGGACGCGGCTCCGAAGGTGACTCCGTCGCCGATGACGGGTGACGGGCCACCGTCATGTCGCGACCCGATGCAGACACCTTGCCGAAGCACCACGTCAGCACCCAGTCGAGCGTCCGCGTTGACGACCAGACCCGTCCCGTGGAAGATGCGGAGGCGCGGACCAACCGTCGTAGCCCACGGTAGCTCGATGCCCCACGTCCATTCGACGAGGAATGTGTAGAAGGCTGACACCAGTCGCGCTACCGGTCCCGGGCAACGACTCGTGGGTCGCCTCACCGAACCGGCGAGCCTGAACAGCGTGAGAGCCATCTGGATTCTCCGATCGCCCGCGTTGACTTTCCAGTCGACGAGAATGCTCATCATTCAGGATCTCTCACGAGGGGGTTCGTGTCGATGCACGACACCCAGCGGTGGTAACTCGGTCATTAAGGTGCATTGCACCTAGGCTTTGACCCTAGCGTCATCGAGATGACGCATCGCGACCGGGCAGATAAGGGCAGGGGACCAACCATCTCGAGCATCAGGTCAGACACGTGTGTCGTCATCACAGTCACCTACAACAGTGCGTCGACGATAGCGGCCTTCCTTGCGTCGCTCGAAGCAGAAGGCGACGACATTCTGCGGGTCGTCGTGGTCGACAACGGAAGTTCTGATGACACCACGACCGTGATCCGGCAATTCGTCCGAGACCATGCCCTCGACGTCGTCTTGATCGAGTCGACGAATACGGGCTTCGCCGGTGGTTACGAGGTCGGCCGGAAGGCCCTCACCTCTTCGGAAGCGCCCATCTTGTGCCTTAACCCGGACGTGGTACTGCGAAGTGGCACCGTCCGAGGGCTTCTCGAGGCCATTCGTGAGATTCCCAACGTCGGGATAGCGACGACTCCGCTCGTGGGGCTCGACGGTGTCGAGGACAACGCCAGCAGACGATCGCTCCCGAGCCTCGCGTCAGGCTCCCTCTACGGGGTGTTCGGCCGGTTGCTTCCGCGCCGTTGGCGTTACAACGCAGGCACTCGCTCGTCCGTCACCCCCTCCCGCCTTCCCTCCGGTACGGCATACAGCAGAGTCGAGGCGACGACGGGTGCGCTCATGATGCTGAGCCCCTCCTTTCGTGACGGTTCTGGTCCGATCTTCGATCTTGACTACTGGATGTACGGTGAGGACCTGCAACTCTGCCGGGACGCGCAGCGTGACGGCCGTTCGGTCGTCGTCGTCGAGATGGAACCGTCCGTTCATGTAAAGGGCGTTTCCAGCGGCTGGCCGCGGAGCCCCGCGTCACACCGTGCCTTCCACGATGCGATGGCCACGTACTACGAGAAGAATCTGCGAAAGTCTGCCGCTCAGGCGTTACTCGTGATGAGCGCGATTCACCTGCGATTCCTGGCGACGTCACTGATCGCGGGCATCGCGCGCCGTTCGAGTCAAGTGCAACGCTAGTGCCGACACGCAACTCCTTCGGGCGCGATTCGGTGCTGACCATCGCGGTGATTGTTGCCAGCCTCCTACCCTTTCTCCTGGCACCACTGCGTGCCCGACTTTTCGGTCCGGACGGTCGCGGAGAATTTGCGTTCTTCCAGTCGAGCTTCACGATCATCGCCGCTGCGTCTGCGCTCGGTTATCGGCATGCCCACTACCAACGGGCCCACCGACAAGCCCGGTCGGGTTCGCTCCTCGGACAACGGGGAATCCTCGCAACGGCCGCCGTCGGGCTCGTCATCGGTCTGCCCCTCGCCACTGTCGCCTTTCTCCAGGTGGGTACCCCTGTCGGATACGGCCTGCTACTGGCCTCGTTCGCAGGTCCGCTCTTCGCCTCGACACAACTGGAGGTCGCCGAGGCGCAATGGCAGGGAAACCAAGGGCGGGTGGCTGCTTTGGCGGGCGGACCGCCGGCCGCCGAATTTGTCCTCAATCTCGTTCTCTTCTTCCTACGCTCATTGACGGTCGCGACCGGCATCGTGGTGACCTTGGCTGCCGAAGCGCTTCGCATCGGCACGGCGATCCGTTCCCGGGTCCTGCGGTCGAAGAGGCTCAAGGCGACAGAGTCGCTCGGCGATGACCCAGCGCCCACCGCAGGCGACTCCAGGCGATTGCTGAAAGAGGCCGCCGTTCTGGCGCCGGCCCTCTTGGCGCCGCTCCTGGCCTCCAACATCGACGCCGTCATCTACGGCGGTCTGGCGTCGACGGCACTGCTCGGCTTCTACGCAGTCAGTAAGATCGCCACCTCCGTGCTGATCCTGGCGGCGACGACGCTCGAAGGACGATTTCTGCGCCTTGCTCACTCTCGCGGCGTCCTGTGGTCCTCGTCCGTTGCCGTCTCGCTGCTCTTGGTCTTGGGCGCCCTCGGTACCGGCGTCGGCCACCTCGTGGTTCCCGTACTTTTCGGTGAGGCCTTCCGCCCTGCCGGTTCAGCGCTGCCCGTCACAGCGTTGGCCGGCGTATTCGGAGGCTTGTTCGTCCTGCTGAGTGCCCGAGCAGCGCGAGAGGGCAGAGGGAAGAGCGCCCTGCACGCGGCCTTGGCATGTTTTACGGTCGTCGTACTCGGATGTCTGTCCGTGACCACGGGCACGTCGGTGACTCCGACGACGATGGCTCTGCCCCTGGTCGCCGCGTACGCGGTCGCCTGCCTTTCCCTGATCGTCGTCCTCATACGAAACGAGAAAACCCCTTGACGAGTAGAGACAAGACCGACCCGCGCAGCTCAACGACCGGAGTTGCCCGCAAGAGACAGCTCGTAGGCTGGTATCTGCGAAAGGGCTTGCGGCCCGCCATCCGGGGTGTGCTGAACTCATGGAGGCTGGGATCTGTCCGGCTTCCCTTCTTCCTGGGTCGGGGAACGGACATTTCGTACTGGAATAAGATCCAGGTCGGGCGCCTGTGCTTCGTCGGCAACAACTTCACGATCCTCGCGTTGTCCAAGAACGGCATCAGGCTCGGGGATCGAGTCACACTTCGTGAGAACGGATGGATTCAATGCTCATCCCACCCGTCCAACCCCGGTGACGGCCTCTCCATCGGGTCGCACACGTACGTCGGGCCATCGGTCATCCTCGGTGTCGGTGGCCCCATCGAGATCGGCGCTCGGTGTCAGATCGGTGCGCGCGTGACGATGGTCGCTGAGAACCACGCACGTGATGCCCACGGCACAGCCGATGACAAAGACGTCGTCCGACGTGGAATCAAGATCGGCGACAAGTGCTGGTTGGGTCATGGAGTGACCATCTTGGACGGCGTCGAGCTCGGAGTCGGATGCGTGGTGGGGGCAGGTTCTGTCGTGACGAAGAGCTATCCGGCAGGTTCGACCATCGTCGGTGTGCCTGGACGGCTCATCTGAGGATGGTCTCCGATGCAGCTACGTAAGCATCGGCGACCTGGGCTGTCACACTCGCCCACGTGTGCGGGTAAGCGACCGCTCCGGGTCCCGTCGGAGAGGTGGCGAGGCGAACGGCCCGCTCGAGCAAGTCGACGAGATCGTCGTCCTCCGCGGTCGAGACACTGGCGGGAATCCAGTCAGAAGTGTGGCCTGTCCCGGACGAGACGACGTAACAGCCCAGGTGGGCCGCCTCGAGCTCGACCAGGCTCTGGACCTCGACCCAGGACGCGTTCGCCAAGACCTTCGACCGGCCCATCAACTCGAGCACTTCCTCGGACGACTTCGGTCCTGTCCACGTGACCGTCGGCGACTGTTCCACCGCCGCACGAAAGGCCATCCCGAACGGGCTCTCATGAGCATGGAGGGGGCCGACGACAGTGATGTCAACACCCCGCGCCGCCGCCAGACGAACCAGGTCGAGAGTCCGTTTCCGAGGTTCCACCCGGCCCACCACGATCAGGTCGATGTCTCGGCTCAGCCACGGCTTACCTTCCGGCCGAGACGAGTCGAACGGCGAACCGTTGGGGACAAGAGCCGAATTTTGACCCTTCCATCCCGTGTCACGCGACAGTGACCGGCCCTCTCCGGGTGCGAGGAGGAAAACGGAATGAGCGTCATCTAACGCCCGTCCGACGTCAGACCAGACACGAGACACTCGCCTCACCTGCCCGAGCATCGTCCGCAGCACCACGAATGCGTCGCGTGTGCTCGATCTCTGCTTGAGCGAACGGACACAGGTGGCGGCCCACTCGCGACCACTCTCGGAGAGAAGTCGTCCGACCAGGCTTCGGGCGCCGAGCCCACGTTCGGCCGATCGCATGCGCCGGACGGCGGCCAGGTCATGATGAATCGGGCTGACGATCATGGGTCGGCCGCGTGCCGCTGACGTGGCCAGGACGAAGTCGAAAGGCCTGTCTACGTTCACCACGTGCACGAGTGCACCATCGCGCAGCGCCATCGTCGGGTGGAACGGCACGATCCGCACGTCGAACATCTTTGTCGGTAGATGTTTTCTGTATTGGTCGACCTGGATCATGTCGCCTCCGCCCTTCGACAGCGCGTCGGAACGGACGATCATGTCAACTGAGATCATTCAAATCACCTCATTCTTCGACGCCCGGTCAGTGCCTTCTAGCACCGCCGTGGACGTTGACTTCATCGCTGTCTCATTCTTCGATCTCGCACCTCCGGCAAGAGCGAAGAGCATCCAAACGACGACCATGGGTCGCAGTGCGAAGAGGAGGTCGATGAACATCGAGCCGACCAGGAGGCTGACGACTGCCGCCGCGAACCAGACCGGAACACCCTGCAGCCACCTTCTCACCAGCAGGCCCCAAGCAACGACGCCGAGCAGACCGGTCTCGAAGAAGATGCGCAAAAGAGCACCGTCAACGGACGGACCGGGAAAAGACGGACCGAGACCGAATAGGACGTGCACAGGATCAGCCGTTGTCTCTCGAAGAAGCAATTGCCACCGGAAAAAGCGCACGGCGCTGCTGGCATCCGCTGAAGCCGTGGCATTCAGGATGCTCTCCCCGATGCCGTCGTAGGCGATCAACGTATATTCGTCACTTGTCTGCACGTGCGGTGTCCGCGCCACGACCGACGATGCCGATTTCCAACTCGAGCTAAGGGACGTACTCTGAGCGCGGGCGAGGGCTGGCTGCACGAGCGTGGCGTTGAGAGTTGGTCCGGCGACGACGGCACCCACGACGAGGACCATGCACGTCACCACCGAAAGGGGATGTGGCCCGTTCGACCTGCCAGTGCGAGCCTGAGGTCCCTGCCCGCCCTCGGTTGCGCGACGACCCGAGAACCGGATGATCAGGAGCGCAATCACCACGGCGATCAGTGACACGCGAGATTGCGACATGAGCACGGACGCGAGAGAACACAACACGAGAACGTGGCGACGGTGCGCGAACCAGTAACACGCCAACAACGCCGAGATCGCGCCGAGCTCATAGGGGCCGGCGGTGAGGCCTGCCCCCCTCTGGTTGCTGAACTTGGAGAAGCCGATGGACACGTCGCCCAGGTATTGGAGTGCGGCGACACCGGTGTTTAGGACGGTGACGAGTGCAAGGCAGAACTGGACGGAAGACACGACCCGAGATCGATCGCGCCACAAGACGATGGCGAGTGCGGGGTAGACCACCCAGTATTCGACGGGCCGAAGGGCGTAGAGAAGCGACGGAAGGGGCTGGACCGCTCCGAGCGCCGTGGCCACCCCCACAGCGATGAGTGCGACGACGAGAACGAGCCCGATACCGGGACGGATGAGACGGTGCTCGCGGACGCTCTTCCAATTCTTAAGCGCGAAGATGCCGAGAAAGAGGAGAACGAAATCCTCGAGCCGCAAGGATGCGCCACCGACGCCCACGAGCTCCACCCGCGGGCCGACGAGCAACCACGTCAGTGCGACGACGACGGCAACGGCGCCAGACCTGGAGGTCGGTCCAGAGTTCTGTGCAGCGGCCATCAGTGGGCGTCTCGACCCGGCGCAAGAACTGCACGAACTGTCCGCCAGAGGATGACGAGATCGCCTGTGATCGACCAGTTCTCGACGTAATAGAGGTCGAGTCGAATGGCGTCCTCCCAGCCAAGGGACGACCGCCCGCCGACCTGCCAGAGGCCGCTCATGCCTGGTTTCAACAAAAGCCGGCGGCGCGCCGCATCGTCGTAGAGCGCCACCTCGCCGTCGCGCTGGGGGCGAGGGCCGACCAGGCTCATCGACCCGAGGAGGACGTTGAACAACTGAGGGAACTCGTCCAATGAATGCTTGCGCAGCACATGTCCTATTGACGTCACGCGAGGGTCGTCCTTCACCTTAAAGAGTGGCGTGTCGCTCGAGCCCTGGGCAGCCAGGAGGGAAGCGAGTTCGGCATCGGCATCGACCCGCATGGAACGGAACTTGAGCATGTTGAAGTGCTCTCCGTTCAGCCCGACCCGTTCCTGCCGGTAGAAGACCGGACCACGGCTCGTCAGTTTCACGACCAAAGCGAGCACGACCAGAACCGGAGACAGCGCGATGATCAACGCCCCCGATCCCAGGATGTCGAATGCGCGCTTTGTGAAGAGCTTGCTGCCGGCGTAGCGAGGGGTCTCGACGTGGATGAGGGGAAGCCCTGCGACCGGGCGCGTGTGGATGCGGGGTCCGCCCACGTCGGTCAGGCTAGGCGCCACGATCAAGTGACGTTGCCCGGCCTCGAGCCCCCAGCTGAGGGTCTTGATCTCCTGAGGGCCCAGTTGTTCCGATCCCGTGATGACGACGGTGTCCGCCGCCGCGGAGTCCAGAGATGACAGCGCGTCGGACACATCCCCGAGGATGGGGATCGACGTCCCGGGCAGCATGGTTCCGACGGCGCCCGACGTGACACACGCCCCGACGACGAAGTAGCCCTCTTCGGGGTGACGCGCGAGTTCGCGAGCGATGTGGAGAGCAGTCGTCGGCGAGCCGACCAGAATCACGCGCGCGGAATACGCGCCTGTCTGCCTCTTCAACGACAACCACTGTCGCCACATCCACCGCGAGAGCATCAACACCACGATGCCGAGAGGAAGCGCGATCAGGATGTAACCCCTCGCGATGTCGATCTTGAGAAGGTAAGACACCACGGCGACCAAACCGAAGAGACGAGCCGTGCTGTCGGCGATGGCTCGGTACTCGGCGGACCCACCCCCGAGAACACGGTAATCCCGGGTGTCGAACAGCCTCAGCATCACCATCCACGCGACGATCAGAGCGATGGAGAATCCGTAGTAGCTGAAACGCAATTCGTTGAGCCTGCCGGAGAACGCGACGTTGTTCGCATCGAGTCCGAAGTAGGCGATCTGGACTCCGAAGACGACCCAGACGAGGACGAGCAGATCGGTGATGGCGAGCCGACGCGCGTACACACGGCTCCAGTCGAACGGCACGACCGAAGCCGAGGGCTCGCGTGTGGTCACCACGTCGCACCGCCATCCGTCGAGACCCACGACCGGTCGGCCGACGAGAGCCAGACGACGTCTCCCACCCGGGTGACGGCGGTGGCGACGGTCCCGACGGCGCCCGAGACGCAACCCACGCGGGTCGGCTCGACGCCCTCGGACAAGGGTGTGGCGACCGTGGCGACGGCGATACCGTCGCAGCCCTCGGCGTCTCGCAAGGCGAGGAGGTATCCGGGGGCCGCAGGGGTGGCGTCCATCACGCCGGCAACGGAGAGCGGCGTCCACCCTGCCGATCCCGACGTTTCGAGGAGGCCGTCGCAGACGACCATCGTCGTGGCGTCCTGCACCAGGACACGCCTCGGTGCGTCGCAGGGAGCAGGTGAGACATCCGTCGCCGAGACGACGGTCGAGGTCGCCTGGTCGAGATACGAAACACCGATGGCGTCCGAGGGGTACTCCTTCCAGAATTCCCCTGCGGTGAACGTGGACCAGTATCCAAGGCCGCAGCTGCCACCGACACCCCCGTACACGGACGTGCGTTCCGCCCCTGCACTCAAGGCCACGACGGTCCGCAGGTCGAACGGCATGGTGACCACGTCCCAAGTAGCTCCGCCGTCGGTGGTCCGCTCGACACGAGCCGGCGTTCCTGCACAGTCGCCGCTCGTCGCGCGCCAGGCTTCGGTCGCACTGACGGCCGACAGGAACACCTGCGGGGTGTTGTCGCTCCCAGCAGCAGATGGCGAGGCAGTCGGCGTGGGCGTCTCGGATGGTGACGGGGTGGCCACGGCTTCGCCTGGCTCTTGCGAGAAGGTCGGAATGGGTCCGGCCTCGGCTTGCGCTCGAGGTTGGGTCGACGAGACGGCGGCGATGATGAGCCCGACGTCGACGAGGACCAGCACGCCGAGCAGGGCGAACCACCACACCCCACGACCGCCCCGCATGCTCTCCCCCGCCGACCTCATGCGGCCGGTCCTCCGCCGGCGTCCGAGAGGCGACGATCAGGTGCCCGGAGGGCCGCCACGATCGAGGTGACGGCGTCATCCACGTCCGAGGCCGCCCTCTCGTGGACGTCGACCGATCGACGATACGGGTCGACGACGTCCTCGGCGTCCGGGTCGGTCGCAGGAGGGATCATGCCACGCTGTCCGGCGACCAAGCGGACCACCTGTGCGGTGTCCCCGGCCGCCTCGAGTTCTGCGAGACCGAGCGAATCGGCGAGCCTCGCGAACTGTCGCAGCGTGAACGTCCGTCGAGTCGCCCGGGGCGACAGACGGACGACGGCGGACCGGTGCTCGCGTGAGGCGGTGAGCACGAGGTCGGCACCCTCGGCTAGTTTGTCGGTCAAGTAGGTCGCTTCGTGCCCGTCCGGCACGCCACCGTGACGCCGCGACTGCTCGGCGGCGAGATCGTCCATCGGCGCACCGTCCTGCGCCATCGTCCCCGCGCTCATCACGACGAACGGCGTGGCAGAACCCAGGAGCCGGGCGGACAGGAGCTGCTCGGCCAGGGGCGAACGGCAGATGTTGCCCGTGCAGACGACGAGGATCGTGAACGGGCGGGCCGAGGTCACTTCGCGGCCTTGCGAGCGGCACTGCCGACGCGGATGCGTTCCTTCTTTTCCGCTTTCGTGTCGCCATCGTCGTCGATGCCGTAGCCGTACGCTCCCCCGTAACGCCCGTAGCCGTAGGCGTCAGGGCCCTTGGTCGGCATCATCGTCATCACGAACCCGGCGATCGGAGCACCCACGCTCTCGAGGGCGCTGACGGCCCCGGCGAGCTGGTTCTTGTGCGTCTTGCCGGCGGACACGACGACGATCGCCCCGCTGGCGCTCTTCGAGAGGATGGCGGCGTCCGTCACCGGCAGCAGCGGCGGGGCGTCGAAGAGCACGTAGTCGAAGCGCGTCTCGAGCTCGCGAATCAAGTCGGACATGGCACGGGAACCGAGCAGCTCGCTGGGGTTCGGCGGTATCTGACCGGCAGGGAGGACGTGCAGCTGGCCGCGACCCCACGGCTGGGCGACGTCTGCAAGCTCGGCGCGACCGATCAGGAGGTCGGTGAGACCGGCTGCGTCGTCGAGCCCCATGTACTGGCCGAGTTTCGGGCGACGCAGGTCGGCGTCGATCACGATCACCTTGGCCCCGGCACTGTCGAGGGCGATGGCCAGGTTGGCCACCGTGGTGCTCTTGCCCTCGCTCTGCACGGACGATGTCATGACGAACGTGCGGGCGCGGCCGCCGAGGTCGAGGAACTGCAAGTTGGTCCGCAGCGTGCGGAACGACTCGGCACGTGGGCTGCGCGGGTCGGCCTGCACGATGAGCGGACGCGACTGCGCCTTCGGGTCGAACGCGATGCCGCCGACGACGGGCGCCGGGCTGATGCGCTCCACGTCGGACTCGTTGCGGACGCGGTTGTCGAGGACGTGACGGAGGACGGCGATGCCGATGCCGATCGCGAGGCCGACGAGGAATCCGAGCGCGATGTTCAGCGGGACGTTCGGGCTGACGGGCGACACGGGCACCTGGGCCTCCTGCACACGGGTCAGCTTGACCTGGGACCCACCGCTGTCACCGGTCGACTCGATCTGCTCGACGGCGTTCGTCAGACTCTGCGAGGTCGCGTTGGCGATGTCGGCGGCCCTGACCGGGTCGTCCGAGACGGCGTCGATCTGGATCAAGGTCGTGTCGAGTGGCGCACTGGCGGTGATGCTCTCGGCCAGTTGCTCGGCCGTGATGTTGAGACCGAGACTCGAGATGACCGGCAGCAGCACGATCGGCGTCGTGACCAGACTCGCGTAGGTCTTCACGCGCTGCTGGGTGAAGGTGTTCCCCTGGGCCAGGTCGGCGACGCTGCCGCTGGTCTGCGTCGAGACGAAGACTTGTGCCGATGCGCTGTAGTCCGGGGTCTTCACGAGCGAGTAGGCGGCAGCGGCCCCCACACCCACCAGCACCATGACGACGATGAAGGCCCACCCTTTGCGGAGGACGGTGATGTAGTCGCGAAGCTCCACGGCTGGGTTCCCCTTGCTCGATGCTGCACCCGCCCTGATCCGGGGTACATCTCGGCAATGTTCCCACATGAGCAGGCCTCGTAGGTCCATTGACGCGAGCTAACGCCGGTGCCCCCGTCGTGGCGCGACGAACAGTCCCCGGACGATCGACGAGCGGCCGTACGCGAATGCCAGCAGGGTGCACACCGCCGTACCCGCCACGAGGTTCACCGCCGACACGGCGAGCGTGGGGAGCGCGAGCACGTGCGCCGCGATCTCGGACGAGACGATGGCGACCGGCCAGTGCACGAGGTAGAAGACGATGGAATGTCGTCCGACGAAGGCGATGCCGCCCGTCACTCGGCTCGAGGAAGCGCGCCGCGCGATGCCCGCAGCCCCGACGATGCCCATGAGAGACAAGGGAAAGAGCCAGAAGCGGAAGGACTCCATGAGTCCGGTGACGACGAGCCCCACGGAGACCGCGAGGGTCGTCAGGAGCAGGAACCACGCCCGACCGCGGGCTGTCGACAGGGCGAGTCGGGGGCCGACTCGACCGCTGACAGCGACACCGACGAAGAAGAACGCGAGCAACTGCCAGAAGTGCTGCCATTCGAAGGCGAGCGGCAGGAGGGACAGGCCGACCGCGCCGGCGATCACGAGGACGCGCGGCAATGACCTGGTCAGATGCGCCAGGACGAAGTAGGCCAAGAGGTATCCGAGGAACCAGAGGTGCTCGATGGGGTCGTAGAAGACACGCCCGACCCAGGCCGGGTCGAATCGGAGCCCCACCGTCAGAGAACCCACGAACAGGAAGACCAGCATGAACACCGACCAGACGAGGTACGGGTAGGCGATCCTTCGCAGCTTCCCGACGAGATACGGCCGGGCTCCCTTCTCCAGCGAACGGGGCACGAACAGCCCCGAGAGCAACATCATCGTCGGCATCCGCAGGGGCTCGAACGTCCCTGTCACCACATCGAGGACAGACGATCTCTCACCGGTGTCGTTCGCGGCGAAGATGTACGAGTGGAAGACCATCACCAGGAGGATCGAGCAGCCACGTAGCAGATCTATCCAGACAGCTCGGCCTGGACCCGCCGTCGATCCGGCGCCCTCCCGGGGCCGCGTTCCGGCACTGTCCAGCACTCGACCTCCTCGTCGTGGTTCGATCCTGGCACCTCGGACGAGCCACGGCGGACGTTTCGATCCTCCGGGCGGTGTCGAGTCCGCCTGGACGACACGTTGCTCCGCCTCTCGGCGTTTCCCGTGCCCTAGTTTTGGGGGCATGGCGGCCCCCCACATCGACAGCCGAAACGTTCGAACCCGATCTGCCCGCTGGGACCTCGCCTACGCGGCGCTCGCACTGGGGGCCGTCGTGGTCGGTGCGCGCATCGTCGGCGACCTCATCGCTCGGTCCCCCGGCATCCCGCCGGCGCTCGGCACCGCGGCGAGCTACGTCGTCGTGTGGGTACCGCTGGTCATCGCCGTCGTCGTCGCCTGCGCCGGGCTCGGCCGAGGCGGCGCGCGGCGCACGCTCGGTCTCTCGTTCCGGTGGACGGACCTCGTCTGGGGCCTCGCCGCGGGCATGGGCGCCCGCGGGCTCGACGCCGGCCTCAACCTCGTGTCGACCGGCGACACGGGGCTCGCACCTCAGCCCACCCTCGACGGCGGACCCGACCTGGCGACGTCGGTCGTCCTGATCCTGGCCCCGGTGGTCGTCGCTCCCCTCGTCGAGGAGGTCTTCTTCCGGGGGCTGCTCCTGCGCTCACTGGACCGAATGCTCACCGGTGACACGCGCCTCCTGCGGGTCCTCGCGACGACGAGCGGCGTCATCGTGTCGGCGGCGCTCTTCGCCGTGCTCCACGTCGCCGTCGGACTGAACGTCGCGCCGACGACGGCCACGATCATCGTCGTCAGCACCTTCGTCTTCGGCCTGATCGTCGGCACCCTCGCGAGCGTGACCGGACGCCTCGGCGGCGCGATCGTCGCCCATGTCGTCTTCAACGGCGTCGCGGTCTGGGCGACCTGGCCGGCCTGACGCCGACCAGGTCGCACCGCCTCACCCGACCAGCTCGTTCGCTGTGCGCAGCACCCTCCCCGAGACTAGCTCCTCCCCCACGCCGGCCACGTCGGACGCCACCGTGAACACGGCCGTCTCGCCGGGCAGGAGGGTCACGAGCATCTCGTCCACCGTCGCGGCGGGGGCGACCTTGTCGACGAGCAGGGCCAGGTCTCGCACGAGCGCACCCGCCGTCACCTCGACCCGGTAGCCCGCACCCGACCCCGACCCCGCGGCCAGCGCCGTCACCGACGTAGTCAGCGCCGCCGCGGCGAGCGCCGAGTCCCTCGGCTCGACCGGGAACCACAGCCCACGTGACACCCCGGGCACCGACGCCACGAGCAGCTCCGACTCGGGCGACCCGAACTCCGCCACCGTCGAGGGCACCGGCACCGTCACCGTGTCGCGCGCCGCCACCGTGAGCGACACCTGCTCCGAGGCGAGGACGCGACCGTCGTACGCGACGCGCCGCAGCGTGAGCGGGCCGGCCAGCGCCTCCTCGGTGTCGTTGACCACCACGGCCGCGAGGCCGCCGTCGCGGGGCTGGATCGTCACGAGCCGGTCGGCGAACGCGTGCCGCATCGCGTAGAGCAGCGGCTTGCGCTGCCCGTCGCCGTCGACCGCGGCCCACGACGTCACCGGCCAGCAGTCGTTGATCTGCCACACCACGGCCCCCATGCACCGCGGAGCGTGCGACCGGAAGTGCTCGAGCGCCACCTGCACCGCGTCCGCCTGGTTCAGCTGCATCGCCCAGTGCCACGCCTCGATCTCGTCCGGCAGCCGGTAGTGCGCCAGCAGCCCGTCGGTCAGCTTGTCGTTGCCCTGCATCGCCTTC
This sequence comes from Frigoribacterium sp. RIT-PI-h, assembly GCF_001297205.1. NCBI lineage: Bacteria > Bacillati > Actinomycetota > Actinomycetes > Micrococcales > Microbacteriaceae > Frigoribacterium > Frigoribacterium sp. RIT-PI-h. The sequence goes on from NZ_LHOZ01000091.1 coordinate 27,190, forward strand.
TGGTGCACGATCATGCCGGGCGACTCGGGGGTCAGCGGCTCGTCGTGGATCGCCCGCGTCATCGCCGACCAGGTCGGGGGCCCCTGCCAGCCGAACTCGGCCACGAAGCGCGGCACCACGTCGCGGTAGGGCGGGTAGTCCGTGCGGTTCCACTGCTCCCACAGGTGCACCGACCCGTGGTCGGGGTCGCTCTGCGCCACGTCCAGGCTGCCCGACCAGGGGCTGCCCGCCGCGTACGGACGCCCCGGGTCGAGCTCGCCCACCAGTGCCGGCAGCAGGTCGAGGTAGTAGCCCAGCCCCCAGGTCGCCCCGTCGAGCCGGCGCTCCCAGCCCCACTCGTCGTGACCCCAGATGTTCTCGTTGTTGCCCGTCCAGAGCACGAGGCTCGGGTGCGTCATCAGCCGCGTCACGTTGTCGCGCACCTCGGCCTCGACCTCGCCGCGCAGCGGGTCCTCTTCCGCGTAGGCGGCACAGGCGAACAGGAAGTCCTGCCAGGTGAGCATGCCCCGCTCGTCGCACAGCTCGTAGAAGTCGTCGGACTCGAAGATGCCACCGCCCCACACCCGCAGCAGGTTCACGTTGCCGAACTCGGCCTGCTCGATGCGCTGCCGGTAGCGGTCACGCCCGATGCGGTGCGGGAACGCGTCGTCGGGAATCCAGTTCGCGCCCTTGATCCACAGCGGCTCACCGTTCACCACGACCGTGAAGCTCGTGCCGACCTCGTCGGGGTCGACCTGCACCTCGACCGTGCGGAACCCGACCCGCGACGACCACTCGTCGAGCACCGGGCCTGCCGAGTCGTCGCCGGTCGGCGCTTCGGCGCCCGGCGCGTCGACACCCGAGGAGGCGCGGGTCGCGTCGACCCCGTCGCCGTCACCCCCCGAGGAGGCGCGGCTCGCGTCCCCGCCCGCTCCCCCGGTCACCGAGACCCTCACGTCGTAGAGCGGCTGCCCGCCGTGACCCCTCGGCCACCACAGCTCGGGGTCGTCGACGCCCACCTGCACGACCGTGGAGTCCGCGCCCGGCTCGACCCGCGCCTCCTGCGTGACGTCACCGACGGTCGCCCGGACCGTCACCGGCCCGGCCGCGGCCGACGCCCCGTCGCGTTCGAGGTCGACGTGCACGTCGACGACGCCCCGCGTCCCGTCGACCGTCACGACCGGACGCACGGCCGCCAGCCGCACCGACGACCACGACTCCAGCGTCACGGGCTTCCAGATGCCCGAGGTCGCCGTGTCGAGGCCCCAGTCCCAACCGAAGCTGCACGCCATCTTGCGGATCGCGTTGTACGGGTGGTGGTTCACGTGCGGACGGTAGCCGAGCGCCAGGCTCTGCGCGTCGGCGTAGGCCACCGGTGAGCCGAAGCGCACCTCGAGGTCGTTCGACCCCTCGCGCAGGAGGCCGTCGACCGCGACCCGGTAGGTGCGGTGCTGGTTGCGCGTCTCGGCCACCACCTCGCCGTTGAGCAGCACGGTGGCCACCGTGTCGAGGCCGGCGAAGACCAGCTCGTGGCGGTCGTGCCCGTCGGGCTGCCAATCGAAGGTCGACGTGTACGACCAGTCGGCCTGCCCGATCCACGCGAGCAGGTGCTCGTTCGCGTCGAGGTACGGGTCGACGATCAGGCCCGCCGCCAACAGGTCGGTGTGCACCGTGCCGGGGACGGTCGCGGGCACGTCGACGGCCGCGATCTCGGGCGGCACGGGGCCGGCGGTGCTGCGCAGGCTCCAGCCGGTGTGCAGGGTGCGGGCGGTGCGCTGCGTCGCGCGGGTCGTGGCGGTGGCGCTGGTCGTGGTGGTGGTGGTCTCGGTGGTGCTCATGTCGCTCCCAGCGATCGAGTGAGTGGTGGTGGCGGTGGTGGTACGGAGGGCAGAGCGGGCCTGCCCCACCATGAACCCCGTTCCGTGCCATGAACCACGAACGTTCGTGGTTCATGGCACGGAACGTGGTTCTTCAC
>NZ_LHOZ01000119.1:0-28046 GCF_001297205.1 Frigoribacterium sp. RIT-PI-h
GCGCGGCGGGGGGGAGGGGGGCCGGGTGCGCGGGGGCGGGGGCGGGGGGAGGGGGCGGCGGGAGGGGGGGGGCGGGGGGGGCGGGGGGGGGGGGACCCGCCACGGGAGCGGCGAGCGCTGCGGGGTTCGTCGTCGGGGAGGCCGACGGCGTGGTGGGCGTGCCTGCCGCGGCGGCGACTCGGGCGAACCAGGCGTTCGAGGCGGACACGGCCTCGCCGGACTCGATGCCACGGGCCGTCACGGTGCCGACGTCGTGGTGGTCGACGTCACCGGCAGTGACGCCCGTCAGAGCGGCGGTGCGGTCGAAGGAGGCTCCGACCGCGAACGGGCCGGCCCACGTGACGCCGGTCGCCGGGCCGCCGAGGGGCGCGAAGTCGCAGCTGAGTCCGTCGACGGTGCCGTTGGCCAGGACCTCGTCCGAGACCGTGACGTCGGCGAGAGCGTCGGCACCCGTGTTGGTCACGCGGTAGGCCAGCGAGGCGGTCCCGTCGGAGAGGACGACGGCGGCGGCGGCCGTGTCGGCCGCGTTGCCCGCGGCGTCACCCTTGGTGATGGTCACGGCGGGGGCGGGGACGTCGCCGCTGCCTTCACCACCGGCGGGAGCCTGGGTCTTGGACGAGCTGACCGCGCCGGTGGTGGTGACGCCGCCGACGACGGTCGACACCGTCGCGCGGTTGGTGAACGTCTGGGCGGGCGTCGCGGTGCCGGTCGGCGCGGGGAGGCTCACGGCGATGTTGACGCGATCCTGCACGTTCACGACCTGTGCACCCCAGTTCACGGTGAAGCCGGCGGGCGAGCAGCTGAACGACGTGGGCGTGACCGTGACAGGGGCGGCGAAGCTCCCGTCGGCCTTGACGCGGACGGAGTCGAAGACGGCGGTGTCGCAGTCGTAGGTCCAGGCCTGGCCGGCGGGGACGACGTCCGTGGTCGTGGCCGAGTCGAAGGCTCCGAGCGGGGTGAGCACGTGCCAGGTGAGGAAGCGGGCGGCCGTGGACCGTCCCTGGTCGGCGGCGGTGTACGTGCCGTACTTGGTGGGCTGGTCGAGGCCTCGCATCACACCGGTCGGGGTGACGACGGTCGTGAAGTCGCGTCCGTCGTTCGTGGTCGACGTGAAGGGGGTGGGCACGCCCGAGGGGGTGGTGCGTCCCTCGAAGTCGGAGGTGACGAAGGCCTGGCCGCTGACGTTGAGGTGATCCTCGGCGTAGGCGGTCATCGTGAAGGTGATCACGTAGGGGCGCGTCCCGACGACGGTGGCGTCGGCCACGACTGCACCGGTGGCGGGGTCGCGGAGCGCGAAGTCGGTGGGCAGGTTCTTCAGGTGCTCGCTGAGCGTCAGCGTGAAGGTGTCACCGGCCATGGTGTCGTCAGGCACCTGCCAGGCGATCGTCGTGGTGAGCTGGGTCCCCTGTTTCGGCGTCGTCGGGGTGACCGTCACGTCCGTGATGGCGCCGTCGATCTCGGCGGCCCGGGCCGGAGCCGCGGTGCCGGTCAGGGCGGCGGTGCCGGCGAGGGCGAGGGTGGCGAGCAGCGCGGCGGACAGGCGCAGGGCCCTCCGCCCGCGACGGGGAGACCCCGCGAGGGTGAGCGAATGCATGGTGGTGCCTTTTTCGGGTGGGGTAGACGCGCGCCTCGACCTGCTCCCCCGGCGCCGTGTTCGGGTACGGCGCCGGGGTCGGGTGAACAGGGATCGTCACGTCTCGGGTGACACCCAAACTAGGGCCGGGGTCCTGACAGTGTCCACCATTCGGGGGACAGATCACCCGGACGAGGAACGGGCGACGCCGAAGGTCCCCCGAGCCACCCGCGGCGGGGGACGATCGACCCGTACCGGGGGGACGGCCGCCCGGCGGGGCCCCGCGGTCGCCCCCGTGGGCACCCCCTTCCTCCCCCCGCACCCCGGGCCGCGACCCCGGGCAGGCGAGCCGCGCCGCCGCACCGGGCAGGGGTTGCCGCCACCCCCCGGGCCCCGCCGGCAACTCCTGCCTCCTGCCGCACCACGGGCCGGGACACCCGGGCAGGCGAGCCGCGCCGCCGCACCGGGCAGGAGTTGCCGACGGTCGGGGACGAGAGGAGGCGGTGGTCGCCTTCGCCAGGGAAGGTGACCACCGCCTCGGGGTGGGTCAGGCCGTCAGGCCGCGGGTGCTACCCGCGCCACGGGAACCAGCCGTGGAAGAGGTCGCCGAGGGCGTTCCAGATCCACTGCAGGATGTCGCCGAGGCTCCAGCCGCCGGGGTGGCCGGGCTGACCCGGGCCGGGGCCCGGGCCGGGGCCCGGCTCGGTGGGCGTCTCGGGCTCTTCGCCCGAGGCGACCGTGAGGTAGGTGACCTGCCCGGTCTCGCCGTACGCGACGCGACCGAGGAAGGTCTGCTCGTAGGGCAGGCCCGTCCAGGACGCGGTCAGCGTCGCCGTCTCGCCCAGTCCGGCCGAGAGGGTGGCCGGGTCGACCGTGAGGCCGCCGACGGCCGACGCCGGGTCGAGCAGGTACGAGGTCAGCGTGTAGTCGAGCTGACCGGCACCGCTGTAGAAGTCGACCAGCAGGACGTACTCGCCCGCCGCGGGGGCGTCGAGGTCGATCTGCTCGTCCGCCGAACCCGTCGCCGAGGAGGCCGCGAGCTGGTCGGGCGCACCGTCGGCGCCGGCCGTGTAGAGCAGCAGGTCGAGGTCCGCCGTGTCGTCCGCGCTGTCGAGCACGAAGCGCGCGTGGGGGGTGCCCGCGGCGATCGTGACCGGCGTCCGGCCGCCGCGGCGCCCGCCGTGCCCGAACCGGTCGTGACCTGCCCGGCGGCGAGGCCCTCGGTCGTGAGCGGCAGCTCGAGGGCGTCTCCGGCCGTGACGTCGAACGCCTTCTCGCCCGTGGCGCCCTCACCGGTCGCCTCGGCCGGGGCCTGCAGCTGGGCGGGGCGCACGGCGGGCGGGCTGCGCACGTCGTGGGTTCCGTCGGACCAGGTCAGGTAGCCGGTGGCGAACTGGTCGAGCGCGGCCGTCGTGCGGGTGAAGGTGACCGTGTAGTCCTGCTCCTCGCCCGCGGCGCCGAACGTCAACGTCGAGGGTTCGACCGTGGCCGTGACGCCGTCCATCTCGATCGGGGCGACCGTGTAGGTGCCCGCCTCGGTCGAGGTGACGGTGCGGGTGACCTGGGCGGTGCCGGCCAGCGAGCCGACGCTGATCGACGCGAGGTTGAGCGACGAGTCGGTGCCCTCGACGGTGTCGATCGAGTCGACGTAGGCCTGCCAGTCGGTCGGCCCGTTCTCGTAGAGCAGCCCGGGTTCGAGGAACGCGGTCGGGTCGACGTGCCCGGCGCCCTGGGCGAAGACGTCCTGGCTCGGAGCGCCGTCCTCGCCGACGAGGTCGTAGGCGGTCGTCATCATGGCCGATTTGACCTCGTCGGGGGTCCAGTCGGGGTGCACGCTCTTCGAGAGGTAGAGCGCGGCCAGACCGGCGATGTGCGGGGACGACATCGACGTGCCCGAGAGGAACTCGTACGTGCCGGGCTCACCCTTCGCGTTGGCGCCGTCGGCGAGGATCGCCACGCCGGGGGCCGAGATGTCGGGCGTCAGCAGGTTGCCGCCGTCGGCGGGCACCGGTCCGCGCGGCGAGAAGCCGGCGATCTGCGGGGTGGCGGGCGCGGGCAGGCGCCCGGGGTGCCGGCGAGCAGGGGGGCGGCGGCCCCTTCGGTGGCGGCGTGCGCGTGGATCGCGTCGTAGTCGTCGGCGTGGAGGTGGGCGGTGGGGACGGCGTGCTCGTCGAGGTCGACCGGGCTGCTCGTCGGGTTGACGAGCACCATGCCGATGCCGCCGGCGCGCTCGACCTCGGCCGACTTGGCCGTGCGGTCGTAGACGCCGCGGGCGCAGAGCACGATCGTGCCGGCGGCCTTCGCCGGGTCGGGCGGGTCCGGCGCGCAGAGGGTCACCGCGGTGGTGGCGGCCCCGGCGGCCGCGACGGCGGGCGACGAGACGAAGTCGCCCGTCAGGCCGTCGGTGCCGGTGGGCACGGTGATCGAGCCGCCCAGGTAGTCCGTGCCGTCGGCGGTCTGGACCGTCGCGCTGTAGCTGGGGATGGTGGACGCCGCGACCGTGGTGATCCACGGCGCAGCGTTGTCGGCGGTCGGGGCGGTCGGGCCGCCGTTGCCCGCCGCGGCCGCCACCCAGACGCCGGCCGGGCCGCGCCGAGGAACGCCCGTGGGGGGGCGCGGGGGTGCCCGGGGGCCCGCCCCCGCCGATCGAGTAGTTGATGACGTCGACGCCGGCGGTGACCGCGGCCGCGATGGCGGCGATCAGGTCGAGCGTGGCGCAGCCGTCGTCGTCGGTGGCGACGCGGTCGGGGCCGTCCCAGCAGACCTTGTAGGCCGCGATCTTGGCGGCTGGGGCGGCGCCCGAGACGGTGCCGAACGAGCGGTCGCCGATGGTGGCCTCGACGTCGGCGTTGCCCGCGGCGGTCGACGCCGTGTGCGAGCCGTGGCCGTTGCCGTCACGGGGTGACAGGTACTCGCCCTGCTCCTCGGTGCCGATGTTGCCGACGCCGAAGCCGTCGACGAAGTAGCGCGCACCGATCAGCTTCGTGTTGCAGTCGCCCGCGTCGAACTGCACGCCGGTCTGGCACACGCCGGTGAAGGTGCCCCCGTCGCCCTTGGCGAAGACGGTCCGGTCGCCGTCGAGGTGGGGCTCGGTGTCGCTGGCCGACCCCAGGGGGTCACCGGCGAACGAGGCGTTGCCCGCCGCGATGCCCGAGTCGATGATGCCGACGACGACTCCCTCGCCGGCCTTCGCGCGTCCGCCGACGGCGTCCCAGACGCCGCCGTTCCCCTGGGCGTCGCCGAGGCCGAGGAACTCGGTCGACGGTGTCGCCTGCAGCTTGAGCAGCTCGTTCTTCGAGACGGCGGCGACCGAGGGGTCGCTCGCGAGCTTCGCGGCCTGGGCGGCCGTGAGGTCGGCCGCGAAGGCGTTCGTCGTGATGGCGTAGCTCGCCTCGACCGTCGCGCCGGCCGCCGCAGCGACGTCCTGCTGGACACCCTTCAGGTGCTCGGCGTAGTCCTGCACGGGAGCGCTCTGCGCGTCGAGGTCGCTGCCCTCGGGCACGGCGGTGCGGGCGAGGCCCGGCTGCCCGCCCTCGTAGGTCGCGGCCGCCGGCTCGCGCAGCGTGACGATGTACTTGCCGTCGGCGAACTGGCTGTCGCCCACGACGGCCGGGCCGTCCGCGGCGAAGGAGGCGGTGGCCGGCACCGCGACGAGGCCCGCGGCGACGACGCCGGTGGCCAGGAGGGTGGCGAAACCGCCACGGAGACGGGTGCGGGGCGGAGCGGTCGGCCTGCGGCGGCCGGATGGTGTGATCACGGATCGCCTTTCGATGCACGTCGTCCGGGACGCGCTGTCGGGGGTGCGCCGCGGCCCCGGGCCGCGGTCGATCCATAAGAACTACCTGTGAATGTCCGTGTCCCTCTAGTGGGGGCCATGGCCGAAACCGGCCACTGACCTGCTTCGGCCAGAGAGTTCACACGAGGAGGCGCGGGTGGGGCACCGACGCCGTCCCCCCTTCGGCGGACGGTCGCCTCGCCGCACCCCGCTACGGCCTCGTCAGCCCGAGCCGAGCCACCACCCACGCGGTCCCTGTGCCGAGCCCGCGCGACGCCGTGGCCCAGTCGTGGCCGCTGCGGGGTACCACCTCGCGCGTGACGTCCATGCCCGCTGCCCGGGCGGCCGCCGAGACGACGGGCATCACGGGCCCGTAGCGAGAGTCGGTCCCGCCGACCGCGAAGAACCCGGCACTGTCGGCGTAGGGGGCTCGTGCGGCCAGCACGGCCAGCGGCTGGGCCGCGGAGTAGGCCGCCCGGTCGCCGCCGAAGCCGCGCTCCACCGTCGCCCACGCTCCCCCGTCGAGCCGCGGCCCGATCTGGCCCGAGACGTCGACGAACGAGGCGAAGAGCTCGGGGTGCCCCGCCGCCAGTTGGAGCGAGCAGGTGCCGCCCTGCGAGAAGCCCGAGACCGCCCAGGCCCGGCCGGGTGCCTGGACCGAGAGGTGGCTCGTGATCCACCGGGGCACGTCGACCGTCAGGTAGGTCTCGCTGTGCCCGAGCGGGCCGTCGACGCACATCGGGTTGTTCGTCGGTCGCTCGAGCTGGTCGGGCATGACGACGATCGGCGCGAGGCCGTCGTGCGCGTGGGCGACGGTGTCGAGCGTCTCGACCATCCGCCCCGCGTCGACGAGGTTCTCGGGGGCGGCACCCGGGCCCTGTCCGGACAGGACGACGTCGACGGGCAGGGGCGGCGGATCGGCCACGAGCGCGGCGGGCGGCAGGTACACGAGGGCGTCCCGCGCGTCGAAGTGGGACACGGTCGCCGGGATGGCGACGCTGCCGAGCCGTCCCCGCGACGGCAGGTCGGCGGGTGCCCGCCAGGTGCGACCGAGGTCGGGGGCGGCCGGGGTCGACGTCCGGCCGGCCCGCACCGCCGCCGTCTGCGCGGCCGGGACGACGAGCGCCGGGACGTCCGAGATGCCGAGCAACGCTCCCACGGTCGGGAAGAGCCCCCCGTCCCGGTTGATCGCGAGTCCCGTGGCGAGGGCCGTCACGACGACCGTCGACACGGCGAGCACTCGGCGGCCGGCGCCTCCACGGACCACGGCGACCACGGCCGTGCCGACGACCACCAGCAGGGCCCCGACCCAGAGCCGGTCGACCCAGGTGGGCGGGACGTCGAGGACGTCCTCGACGTCTCCGAGCCACCAGGTGACCAGCGCGCCCAGCCCGGCCCCCAGGGCTGCGGCCCCGACGACCCACCGCCACCAGCTGCGCGCCCGGCGTGGGCGACGCAGCGTCAGGACCACGAGCGTCCCGGCCCCCGCGTAGACGGCGGCGAGGGTGCCGGCGGACACCAGCGAGAACCTCAGCACGACGGCTCGAGACGGGGCAGGACGGTCACGTCCGGGACGCTACCGAGGCAACTCGATGGGTGAGCCGTGAGCAGGCTGGAAGTCGCCTGACTCAGACCCAGCCCCGACGGGCGGCCTCGACTCCGGCGTGGAACCGGTTGCTCGCGCCGAGCTCGTCGAAGAGGGAGTGGAGGCGCCGCCGGAGCGTGCGGGACGAGATGCCGAGCTGCCCCGCGATCCCCTCGTCGGTCGCCCCCGCCGCCACGAGGGCGAGCAGGTCGCGCTCGGCGGGGGTGGGAGGTCGCATCGCGAGCCGCGCCTCCTGGTCCGGGGTCGGGGTGGCGACGCCGGACGGCGACGTCATGGTCGACGACGACGCCGCCAGTCGCGCGGCCACCGAAGCCCAGTCGACCGCGGCGCGACCGGCACCCGGGGTGCCCGGCACGGGCAACGCGCTGCGCCACCGGGCCTCGAACAGGTCGTGGAGCGCGGCGACGAGCGGTTCGGACTCGGTCACGAGGGCCTCGGGCCGGTCGGGGGCGTGGCCGATCGAGACGAGGGCGACGCGGCGGTCGGCGACGGCGAGCTTGGCCGGCAGGTCGTGGGTGATGCGGGCCTCTTCGCCGTCGGCGCCGAGGCGGTGCACGCCCTGCCGGCTGCCGTCGGCCGAGATGCTGGCGACCGTGTAGACCGCCCGCCAGCGCACCCCGCGCCCGCGGGCGACCCGTTGGGTGGACTCGTTCGACGCGACCACGTAAGGCGGCCGGCCGCAGGCGCCGAAGTCGGGGGTCGCGCGGCGCTCGAGCCGCGAGTACCAGTCGCCCACGGCCGCCTGACCGACGACTACCCGGGCCAGCTCGTCCGCCTCGTGCGGGCGGCGCCCCCCGCCGAAGAGCGCCCCGAGCGCGGGCACCGCCGCCCGCACCGCGACGAGCGCGTCGGCGCGCGCCGCGACGACGGCCGGGACGGCCACGCGCGGGTCGACGGCCCCGTAGCCCTCGCCACCCGCCGACCGTTGGACGAGCCCGAGCGAACGGAGGCGCTCCAGGGCGGCCAGGGCCGTCGCCTCGTCGAGGTGCACGGCCCGTGCCACGGCCTCGGGCGTCGGCCCGGCCGCCGTTCCCGCGGCGTCCGCCACCCCGGCCCCGGCGACGACATGACGGTAGACCGCGACCGCCACGTCGTCGATCCCGAGGGCGGCGAAGGACGGAAGGGGCACGTGTCGATCTTGCCCCGTCCCAGCCGACTCTTGGTAGCGTCGTCCAGATGACCGGACACGGGGCGGGGCGGTGAGCCGCGAGACGATCGCGTCGCCGTCGGCGGCGAGGCTGCGCCGACCCGCTTTCTCGGTCGATCTCGCCGGTCGGTTCTCGGGCAGCTGGCGCAGCGTGCTGGTCGTCTACCTCGCGTCGCGGCTGTTCTCGACGAGCGTCCTCTTCGCCGTCTACGAGGTCGCGAAACTGGCCGGTGCGACCTTCATCACGCCGGGAAGCGACCGCAGCTTCCTCGACTTCACGTCGTCGTGGGACGCCGACCGGTACCGCACCATCGCGTTGCACGGCTACCCGTCGACCCTGCCCACCGACGCGACCGGCGAGGTGCTGCCGAACGAGTGGGCGTTCCTGCCGGTCTTCCCGTACCTCTGCCACCTGCTGATGGTGGCCACGGGCATGGACTTCATCGTCGCCGCCCCGCTGCTCGCCACCGTGTTCGGTGCCGGTGCGGCGATCGTCCTCCACCGCCTGCTCGTGACGAAGGTCGGACACACCGGCGCCCTCTGGGCCGTGCTGCTGTTCTGCTTCGGGCCGATGGCCTTCGTCATGTCGGTCGGCTACGCCGAGAGCCTCTTCCTGCTGCTGATGTTCGGCGGCCTTCTCGCCATGCAGCGACGGAACTACCCACTCGTGGCGGCGGCGGGCATCGTGGCGTCGTGCGTCCGACCCGGGGCGCCCGCCCTGGCGTTGGCGCTGGGCATCCCCCTGATCGGGCGCTGGCACCCCGGGCGGGGGCGGCCCGGGGGCCCGCGGGCGGGGGCGGGCGCGGGCCGGGCCACCGCCGCCGCAGCCGCCGCGCCCACCGGGGCGCCGGCGCGGGCGGCCGGGGACGCCCGGACGCCGCGGATCGCCGGGGTCGACCCCGCGCCTCCTGCACCCGTCCTCGCCGCCCGCACGTCGGCCCGACGCGCCTGGGCCGGGCTGCGCGAGTTCGTCGTCGGCGGTCGGATGCCCAAGCACGAGCTGACGACGATCGTCGTGGCGGGGCTGGCGATGGCCGCGGCGGGACTCGCCTGGCCGGTCGTCGCCCACGTGGTCACGGGCCAGTCGGACGCCTACCTCGAGACCGAGATGGCCTGGTGGGTCGACTACGTCGGCCGCCCGGCGTTCGTGCCGTTGACGCCGTGGTTCCTGCTGGCGGGCCGCTGGTTGGGCATCGGGGGCGTCGTGCTCGTACTGGCCATCGTCGCGTCGTTCACGTTCTGGATGACCCGCCGCTCGACCCTGCGGCTCGGCCACGAGGTCGTCGCCTTCGTCGCGGGGTTCTTCGCCTACCTCGTCGCGGTGTTCCTGCCGCAGCAGAGCCTCTTCCGGCTGCTCATGCCACTCAGCCCCGTGCTCGGCACGCCCGCGATCTCGTCGCGGCCGTGGTTGCGCCGGACCATGCTGCCCGGCGGTGCGGCGCTGCAGCCGGTCGCCGTCGTCCTCGTCTTCCTCTTCACCGCGCCGTAGCCGTCGTGGCGTAGCCACGGGCTGCGACGACGAGAGCACCGCCGAGCAGACTCGGCACCGTCGCATGTCACGGTGTCTCGTCCACTCGGCGGTGTCCGGCGGGCAGGGCGCAGCGCGTCTCCCCCGATGGCGCGGCGTGCTACGCGGCGGCGGGGACCAGCTGCATCGCGTCGGCGAGGAGCGCGACCGACCGGAGGCGCGCCTCCGTCGACGAGGCCGCGTGCGCGACGATCAGCTCGTCGGCCTGGGCGGTGCGGGCGAACTGCTCCATGTACTCTCGGGCGTCGCCGGGCGTGCCGACGGCGGTGTAGGTCGTCATGGTCTGGACGTGCTGGCCGACCGGGGTGCGCAGCAGGTGGTCGAGTTCGTCGTCACCGAACTCGCGCGTCGGGTCGATCTGGCCGCTCTGGCGCAGCAGCATCATCAGACGTTGACGCTTCATGGTGGCGAACTGGGCGTCGGCCTCGTCCGCGTCGTCGGCGACGACCGCGTTGACGGCGGCGAGCACGTACGGCTCGCTGAGCTGGGTGGACGGCTGGAACTCTCGGCGGTAGGCCGAGACGGCGTCGATCAGGTCGCCGGGCGCGAAGCGCGCGGCGAAGGCGTAGGGCAGACCGAGGGCGGCGGCGAGCTTCGCGCCGACGAGCGACGAGCCGAGGATGTACAGCGGCACGTTCGTACCGGCACCGGGGACGGCCTGGACGCCCGCGACGCGGGACTCCCCCGCGAGGAAGGCCTGCAACTCGACGACGTCCTGCGGGAAGCGCTCGGACGACGAGGGGTCGCGGCGCATGGCGCGGAACGTGGCCTGGTCGCTGCCGGGGGCGCGGCCGAGGCCGAGGTCGATGCGGCCCGGGTGCAGGGTCTCGAGGGTGCCGAACTGCTCGGCGATGGCCAGTGGCGAGTGGTTCGGCAGCATGACGCCGCCGGAGCCGAGACGGATCGTCGAGGTCTGGCTCGCGATGTGGGCGATGAGCACCGACGTCGCGCTCGAGGGGAGGGCCGCCTTGTTGTGGGGCTGGGCGTGCGAGCCCCGCCGGTACCCGCTCGCCTCGGCCTGCTGCGCCAGGGCCACGGAGGCCGCGAAGCTCTCGCGCACGGTCTGACCGGGTGCGACGGGGGCGAGGTCGAGGATCGAGAGGGGAATGCTCATGCGGGGGTGAACAACGACGGGCGTCGCCGTATGCCCCGAGACCGGAAACGAGTGGTCCCGAACTGTCCTTCGCCGAGGGGCGAAGGACGATCCGGGACCACTCGTTGTGCGAACCGCGCGAGACGCGCGAGCCGGCCGCGAGGCCTACAGGCCGCGGGCGAGGCGGTGGTACGCGGCGTTCCAGGCGACCTCGTGACGGAAGTCGCGGATGCGGGTGTCCTCGTCGATGACGAGCAGCTCGGTCTCGACGATGCGCGCGAGGTCTTCGAACGCCTCGAGCCCGACCGCGGTCGACATCACCGTGTGGTGCGCGGCTCCGGCCGTCAGCCACGCCTCGGCCGACACGGCGAACGACGGGCGGGGCTTCCACACCGCGCGCCCCACCGGCAGGTTCGGCAGGTCCTCGTCGGGGTCGACCACGTCGACCACGTTGACCGTCAGGCGGAACCGGTCGCGCACGTCGCTCATCGCGACGACGACGGCCGGGCCGGGGTCCGCCGAGAAGACCAGGCGCACCGGGTCGTCCTTGCCGCCGATGCCGAGTGCGTGCACCTCGAGCGAGGCGCGGCCCGACGTCAGCGCCGGGCTGACCTCGAGCATGTGGGCCCCGAGGATCTTCTCCTCGCCGGGCACGAGGTGGTACGTGTAGTCCTCCATCAAGGAGGCGCCACCCGGCAACCCGGCGCCCATCACGTTGGCCGCACGCACCAGCACCGAGGTCTTCCAGTCGCCCTCGGCCCCGAAGCCGTAGCCCTCGGCCATCAGACGCTGGACCGCGGGGCCGGGCAGCTGCTTCAGGGCGCCCGGGGCTTCGAAGTTCGGGGTGAACGCGCTGACCCCGCCGGCCTCGAGGAAGGACCGCAGACCGATCTCGATCGCCGCGCCGTCACGCAGCGACTGGTGACGCTCGCCGCCCGCACGCAGCGCGGGCACGACGTCGTACTCGGCCTCGTACACGGAGACGAGCTCGTCGATCGCCGACTCGGACGCCGCCGCGACGGCCTCGGCCAGCTCGTTGACGCCCCAGGTGTTGACCTGGACGCCGAAGGCCAGCTCGGCCTCGGTCTTGTCACCCTCGGTCACGCCGACGAAGCGCATGTTGTCGCCGAAGCGGGCCAGCTTGAGCGAGCGCATGGCCGAGGCCCCTGCGGCGGCGCGCATCCACGTGCCCACCTGCTGCTGCACGCGCGGGTCGCTGACGTGGCCGACGACCGTCTTGCGCGGCACGCCGAGACGGGTCTGCATGTAGCCGAACTCGCGGTCGCCGTGGGCGGCCTGGTTGAGGTTCATGAAGTCGAAGTCGATGTCGGCCCAGGGCAGGGCGACGTTCGCCTGCGTGTGCAGGTGAAGCAGCGGCTTGCGCAGGGCGTCGAGGCCGCCGATCCACATCTTGGCCGGGCTGAACGTGTGCATCCAGGCCGTGACGCCGATGACCGAGTCGTCGAGGTTCGCCTCGAGCATGGTGCGGCGGATCGCGTCGGCGTCGGTCAGCACGGGCTTCCAGACGAGGCGCACGGGCACGTCCGAGGCCGCGGCGAGCTCGTCGGCGATGGCACGCGACTGGTCGGCGACCTGCTTGAGGGTCTCTTCGCCGTAGAGGCCCTGGCTGCCGGTGAGGAACCACACCTCTCGCGAGGCGAGGAAGGCGGTGGGGTCGAGGGTGTCACTGGTCATTTCAACTCTCCTGCCGGCGCTTGGCCGTAGACGTTCTGGTACCGGTCGAAGAGGGCGTCGATGCTCTCTGCCGGGATGGGGATGGGTTCGCCGAGTTGGCGGGTGATGTGCACGGTCCGCGCGACGTCCTCGGTCATGACGGCGGCCTTGACCGCGTCGCGCGCGTCCTTGCCGATGGTGAAGACGCCGTGGTTCTGCATCAGCACGGCCCGGCTGCGGTGCCCCTCGAGGGTCGCGACGATGCCGCGGCCGATCGAGTCGTCGCCGATGATGGCGAACGGCCCGACGGGGATCTCGCCGCCGAACTCGTCGGCCATCGCCGTGATGACGCACGGGATCGCCTCGCCGCGCGCGGCCCAGGCCGTGGCGTAGGTGGAGTGCGTGTGCACCACTCCCCCGACGTGCGGCATGGTGCGGTACACGTAGGCGTGAGCGGCGGTGTCGCTCGACGGGCTGCGGTCGCTGCCCGGCGTGCCCTCGACCACGGTGCCGTCGAGACGGCAGAGGATCTGGTTCTCGGCCGTCAGGTCGTCGTAGAGCACGCCGCTCGGCTTGATGACGAAGAGGTCGGTGCCGGGCACACGACCCGAGACGTTGCCACCCGTCCAGACGACCAGCCCGTAACGCACGAGCTCGGCGTGCAGGGTCGCGACGTCTTCTCGCGTCGCGTCGATGGCCGCCTGCGTCGAGCGGTCGATCCAGCCGGTCATGCGGTCACCTGCGCGTCGCTCGTGGCCGAGGCGGTGGCATCCTGCTCGACCGCGTCCGCACCCCGGGCACTCTCGGCGGTCGCCGAGGGACCCGAGGAGGCGCGGGTCGCCTCACGACGCATCGCGCGCAGGCGGTGCATCACGTCGTTGCCGCCCCGACCGAACCAGTCGTGCAGCAGGAGGTACTCGGCGTAGAGCGCGTCGTACGCGTCGGCGGCCGCCTCGTCGGGCACGTAGGTCGCCGGGTCGACGCTGCCCATGGCCTCGGCCGCCGACCGGATGTCGGGGTAGGCGCCCGCGGCGACGGCGGCGTGGATGGCCGACCCGAGGGCGGGACCCTGCTCGCTCGTGATGGTCGAGATCGGCAGGCGCAGCACGTCGCTGTAGGTCTGCATCAGGTGGGCGTTCTTGAGCAGACCGCCCGCGGCGATGAACTCGGTGACCGGCACGCCGGACTCTTCGAAGGCCTGCACGATGCGGCGGGTGCCGAAGGCCGTGGCCTCGAGCAGCGCGCGGTAGCCCTCTTCGGGCGTCGTGCTGAGCGTCTGGCCGACGATGACGCCGCTCAGCTCGTGGTCGACGAGCACCGAGCGGTTGCCGCTGTGCCAGTCGAGCGCGACGAGGCCGTGGGCCCCGACGGGCTGCTCGTAGGCGAGGTCGGTGAGGTGCTGGTGCACGCTCTTGCCGGCCGCCGCGGCGGCGTCGACCGACGACTGCGGCACCTGGTTCTTCACGTACCAGGCGAAGATGTCGCCGACACCGGACTGGCCCGCCTCGTAGCCGTAGAGCCCGTCCACGATGCCGCCGTCGACGACGCCGCACATGCCGGGCACCTCGGCCAGCTTGTCACCGTTCATGACGTGGCAGGTGCTCGTGCCCATGATGGCGACCATCTGACCGGGCTGGGTGGCCTTGGCGGCCGGGGCCGTGACGTGCGCGTCGACGTTGCCGACGGCCACGGCGATGCCCTCGGGCAGGCCCGTCCAGCCGGCGGCCTCGGCGGTCAGCGTGCCCGCGACGTCGCCCAGGGCGCCGATCTCGTGCACGACCTTGGTCTCGGCGAAGTCGGCGAAGTCGGGGTTGAGCGCCGCGAGGAACTCGCGGCTGGGGTACTCGCCGTCCTGGTAGATGCCCTTGTACCCGGCGGTGCAGGCGTTGCGCACGTAGCGCCCGCTGAGCTGCCAGACGATCCAGTCGGCGGCCTCGACCCAGTGCTCGGTCGCGGCGTAGACCTCGGGGTCCTCTTCGAGCAGCTGCAGGCCCTTGGCGAACTCCCACTCGCTCGAGATGAGCCCGCCGTAACGGGGCAGCCACGACTCGCCGCGTTCGGCGGCCAGCTCGTTGATGCGGTCGGCCTGTCCCTGGGCGGCGTGGTGACGCCACAGCTTGACGAAGGCGTGCGGTCGGTCGGCGAAGCGGTCGAGCTCGTTCAGCGGGGTGCCGTCGGCGGTGGTCGGCACCATGGTGCAGGCCGTGAAGTCGGTGCCGATGCCGACGATCGCGGAGGGGTCGACGCCCGACGCACGGAGGGCTTCGGGCACCGCGTTCTTCAGCACGTCGACGTAGTCGGACGGCACCTGGAGGGCCCAGGCGGCGGGCAGACGCTCGCCCGTGCCGGGCCGGGGGCGGTCGACGACGGCGGGCGGGTACTCGAACGTGGCGCTGGCCACTTCGGCACCGTCACGGACACGGACGACGACGGCCCGGCCGCTGAGCGTGCCGTAGTCGACGCCGACGACGTACGTGTCGGCCGAGCTGCCGGCGGGATCGGGGACCCCGGGCGACGAGTCGGAGGGGGTGGCGGGCTCGGCCATGGAACGTCCTTGTCCTGATGCGAAAGTGAGCGCTCACATTCTCACATGAGCGGGTGCGACCGTGCAATCTCGCACGGCCGGGTCGGAGCCCGTCAGCGGGCGGGGGCCGCCGTCGACCGGCGGACGACGAGCTCGGGGTCGAGCGCCGCCACGGGCGCCTCGTCGCCGGCGAGCACGGCCTCGACGGTCGTCATGAGACGGCGTCCCAGCGCCTCGAAGTCCTGCCGCACGGTGGTCAGCGGCGGGACGAAGTGCTCGGCCTCGGGGTGGCGGCGAAGCCGACGATGCTGACGTCGCGCGGCACGACGCGACCGGCGTCGACGTAGGCGTGCACGACCCCGAGCGCCATCTGGTCGTTGCCGCAGAACACGGCCGTCACGTCGTCGCGGGTGGCGAGCTCGCGACCGATGCGATGACCCGAGCCCGGAGTCCAGTCGCCGCGCAGCAGCACCGTCGAGTCGACGCCGAGCCGGGCGCAGGCCTCGCGCCAGCCCCGCTCGCGGTCGCGGCCGTCCATCCACCCGTCGGGCCCGGCCACGTGGGCGATGCGGCGGTGCCCGAGCGACACGAGGTGCTCGACGGCGGCCTCGGCCCCGGCGGCCTGGTCGAACGACACCGTGTGGTGGCCGTCCTCGGCCTCGCTGTCGGCGGTGACGAGCGGCACCGAGACCCCGGAGCGACGCAACACCTCGAGCGCCTCGGCGTCGGGCGCGATGAGCACGATGGCCGCCACGTTCTGGCCCACCAGCGAGTCGAGCGCCTGGCGCATGCCCTGCCGGTCGTCGACGTCGAGGGTGGCCATCGACACCTGGTACCCGGCGCGACGGGCCGCTCCGTTGAAGCCGTGCATGGTGCTCGACGGCCCGTAGAACGGGAACCCCGTGCTGATCACGCCGAGCGACTTCGTCTTGCGGCTGGCCAGGGCGCGGGCGGTCAGGCTGGGCCGGTAGTTGAGCTCGTCGATGGCGACGTCGACCTTGGCCTTGGTGGCGGGACGGACGGTGGGATCGCCGTTGACGACCCGCGACACGGTCTGGTGCGAGACGCCGGCCGCGGCCGCGACGTCGAAGAGGGTTGCCACGAGGTGATCCTAGTTCGGTTCGGTTTTCGGACGACGGTGTCCTGGTCGGCCGACCCGCGCCTCCTGCGGTCGACCGGATGCCCGCCCGAGGGCGGAGAGACGAGGAGGCGCGGCTCCCGTGACCGGGAACCGCGCCTCTCGCGGATGGTCGCGACCCGTTACTTGCCGGACGAGGCGGCGCGACGCTTGTTGAAGACGTCGAACGCGACCGCGGCGAGCAGCACGAGGCCCTTGATGAGGGACTGGTACTCGGTGCCGACACCGAGGATCGACATGCCGTTGTTCAGGATGCCGATGATCAGACCACCGACGATGGCGCCGGTGACCGTGCCGATGCCACCGGTGACGGCGGCGCCACCGATGAACACGGCCGCGATGGCGTCGAGCTCGAACCCGTTGCCGGCGCTGGGGCTGGCGAGGTTGAGCTGACCGGTGAAGACGACGCCGGCCAGGGCCGCGATGACGCCCATGTTGACGAACAGGAGGAACGTGACGCGCTTCGTCTTGACGCCGGACAGCTCGGCGGCGTGCAGGTTGCCACCGATCGCGTAGACGTGACGACCGAACACCGAGTTCTTCATGACCATCGAGTACGCGACGACGAGCACGGCGAGCACGACCAGCACGATCGGGGTGCCCGAGTAGCTGGCGAGCAGGAATCCGACGTACATGACGAGGGCGACCGTGAAGACCATCTTCGTGATGAACCACAGGAAGGGCTCGTCCTCGAGCTGGTACTTGCGACGCGTCGCACGTCCGCGGAGGCCGGTGCCGATCAGGGCCAGCGAGGCGACGGCGCCGAGGACGAGCGTGAGCGGCTCGTAACCGGTCGTGCCGAAGGCGGGCAGGAAGCCCGATCCGATGTCACGGAACCCCTGGGGGAAGGGCGAGATCTGCTGGCTCTGGAGGGCGATCTGGGCGGCACCGCGGAACGCGAGCATGCCGGCCAGGGTGACGATGAACGCCGGGATGCCGAAGTAGGCGATCCAGAAGCCCTGCCAGGCCCCGACCAGGGCGCCGAGCACCAGGCAGAGCACCACGGCGAGCGGCCAGGGCAGGCCCCACTGCGTGATCATGACGCCGGCCATCGCGCCGGTGAAGGCGACGATGGACCCGACCGAGAGGTCGATGTGGCCGGCGATGATGACCATCACCATGCCGATGGCGAGGATCAGGATGTAGCTGTTCTGCACGACCAGGTTCGACACGTTGATCGGCGCCAACGTGATGCCGTTCGTGGTGATCTGGAAGAACAGCACGATGACGATCAGCGCGATGAACAGGCCGATCTGGCGCAGCTGACCGCCGAGGTACGAGACCGCACCGACGATCGGGTTGCCGCCCGAGCCGGATTGCGGCTGACGGGAGGTGGGCGACCCGCCCGTGGGCTTCGGGTCGGTGGCCTGGGTGGGGCTAGGCGCGCTCATTGACGGGGCTCTCTCGTTCGAGGGTCATGTACTTCAGGAGGAATTCGGGGGTCGCCTCGGCGATCGGCACGTCGGCCGTGATGCGTCCCTCCGAGAGGGTGTAGATGCGGTCGCAGATGCCGAGCAGTTCGGGCAGCTCGGACGAGATGACGATGACGCCCTTGCCCGCGTCGGCGAGCTGGTTGATGATCGTGTAGATCTCGTACTTGGCCCCAACGTCGATGCCGCGGGTGGGCTCGTCGAGGATCAGCACGTCGGGGTCGGCGTACATCCACTTCGACAGCACGACCTTCTGCTGGTTGCCGCCCGAGAGCTTGCCCGTCACCGACGCCACGGTGGGCGCCTTGATGTTCATGCTCTTGCGGAAGCGCTCGGCGACGGTGCTCTCTTCGGACCGGTTGACGAAGCCCCAGTTCGCGAGCTTGCCGAGGGCCGAACCCGAGACGTTGCGCGTGATGTCGTCGATCAGGTTCAGGCCGTACTTCTTGCGGTCCTCGGTGGCGTAGGCCAGACCCGCGGCGATGGCCTTGCTGACCGTCGACGTGTCGATCTTCTGCCCGCGCTTGTAGACGGTGCCCGAGATCCCGGTGCCGTAGCTCTTGCCGAAGACGCTCATCGCGAGCTCGGTGCGTCCGGCACCCATCAGCCCGGCGATGCCGACGATCTCGCCGGCCTTCACCGTGAGGTTGGCCTGGTGGATGATCTCGCGCGTCGAGTCGAGGGGGTGGTGGACGGTCCAGTCCTCGATGCGCAGCAGTTCTCCGCCGACTTTCGACTCGTGGGCGGGGTACCGGCTCTCGAGGTCACGGCCGACCATGCCCTTGATGATCCGGTCTTCGGACACCTCGTCGGCGTGCATGTCGAGGGTCTCGATCGTCTTGCCGTCGCGGATGATCGTGACCTTGTCGGCGATCGCCTTGATCTCGTTCAGCTTGTGGCTGATGATGATCGACGTGATGCCCTGCCCCTGCAGGCTCTTGATCAGGTCGAGCAGGTGCGCCGAGTCGTCGTCGTTCAGGGCGGCCGTCGGCTCGTCCAGGATCAAGATCTTCACGCGCTTCGAGAGCGCCTTGGCGATCTCGACCAGCTGCTGCTTGCCGACTCCGATGTCGACCACCTTGGTGATCGGGTTGTCGCGCAGGCCGACGCGGGCCAGGAGGCCGGCGGCGTCGAGGTTGGTCTTGTTCCAGTCGATGAAGCCGTTCTTCGACTGCTCGTTGCCGAGGAAGATGTTCTCGGCGATCGACAGGAACGGGCTGAGGGCCAGCTCTTGGTGGATGATGACGACGCCCGCGGCCTCGGAGTCGTTGATGTTCTTGAAGTCGACGGGCTGGCCGTCGAGCAGGATCTGGCCGTCGAACGAGCCGCTCGGGTAGACGCCCGAGAGCACCTTCATCAGCGTCGACTTGCCGGCGCCGTTCTCGCCGCAGATCGCGTGGACCTGGCCGCGCTCGACCTCGAGCGTGACGTCCTGCAGGGCCTTGACGCCGGGGAACGTCTTGGTGATCTCCCGCATCTCGAGGATCGTGTTCGCCACGTGTTCCTTCTTCCGTGTGTCGGGTGGGTGCCGCTGGGGAGCAGAGAAGCGAGGAGGCGCTGGTCGGCGACCGGCGCCTCCTCGGTTCTCGGAGAGGGACCTACTTGAGGTCGGCCTCGGTGTAGTAACCGCTGTCGATCAGGACCTCTTTGTAGTTGTCCTTGGTGACGATGGTCGGCTGGAAGAGGTACGTCGGGACGACCTTCACGCCGTTGTCGTACGTCTTGTCGTCGTTCGTCTCGGGCGTCTTGCCGGTGAGCAGGTCGTCGGCCATCACCACGGACTGGTCGGCGAGCTGACGGGTGTCCTTGTAGATGGTCGAGTACTGCTGACCCTCGATGATCGACTTGACCGAGGCGGCCTCGGCGTCCTGGCCGGTGATGACCGGCAGGGCGTCGCTGGAGTAGCCGGCACCCTCGAGCGCCGAGATGATGCCGATCGAGATGCCGTCGTAGGGCGAGAGCACGCCGTCGAGCTTGGTGCCGCCCGAGTAGGTCGAGGCGATCAGGTTCTGCATGCGGGCCTTGGCGGTGGCCGGGTCCCATGCCGCGGTGGCGGCCTGCGTGAACTGGTCCTGGCCGGAGCCGATCGTCAGCGAGCCGTCTTCGATGTAGGGCTTGAGGGTGTCCATCGCGCCGTTGAAGAAGAAGGTCGCGTTGTTGTCGTCCGAGCTGCCGGCGAAGACCTCGATGGTCTTGGGCGCGGCGCCGTCGACCTTCTTGCCGTCGGCGTCGGCGAGGCCGAGACCGGTCAGCAGGCTGGTGCCCTGGTCGACGCCGACCTTGTAGTTGTCGAACGACACGTAGTAGTCGACGTTCTCGTTGCCCGTCAGCAGACGGTCGTACGAGATGACCTTGATGCCGGCCTTGGCGGCCGAGTCGAGCTGGTCGCTGAGCGAGCCACCGTCGATCGAGGCGACGATGAGGACCTTCGCGCCCTTGGTGATCATGTTGCTGATCTGCTGGACCTGCTGGGGGATCTTGTTGTCGGCGTACTCGAGGTCGACCTTGTAGCCCTTGTCTTCGAGGGCGCTCTTGACGGCGTCGCCGTCCTTGATCCAGCGCTCGGACACCTTGGTGGGCATCGCGACGCCGACCAGCGCACCGGCGTTGTCGCCGCTGCTGCTGCCGCCGGCGTCACCGCCGCGTCCGCCGCCGCCGCCGGAGCAGGCGGCCAGGGAGAATGCCATGCCGACGGCGACGATGCCGACGAGGAGCTTTTTCTTCACGGTTGTTCCATTCGTGTCAGGTGTCATCTCGACGGCGTCGTCGATGACGGGTGATGGTGCTGTGAGGGGATCTCTGTGGTGCTGGCGCTCGACGGCTCGGGTGGCCGGGGACGCGCCGGGCCGACGGGTGCGCGAGGCCTGCCCGTCGGGGCTGGGGGACGTCAGGCCGGGGCGATCGCGAGGAGGCGCGGGGCGGGCGACGTGCGGACGGCCCGGTGGGCGGCCGGGCGGCGGAGGGAGGAGCTGTTCACGGTTGACCTCTTCGTCAGGAATCGTGTGGCTGGGGTGTCGCAGAGTGGAGCGGGATGGCCCGTCGCGGGGACGGTCGAGCGCTGACCTGAGAATGTGAGCGCTCACATCGGGTGGTGCTGGGCAATACTGAACGAGGTCCAGGTGCTTGTCAAGTCGGATCGCGTCCGGCGTGTCGCCGCATGATTTACACGTTCGCCACACGCCGTTCACGCGCGTGAGCGGTCGTCACGTCACAGTGTGGCCATGATCACCGCGACCGCGACCGTCCACACGGCCCACGACGCCGCCGGCCTGTTCTGGTTGTCGCGTCGCCTGCTGGCCGAGCACCGGGCGGCGCGGGTCGAGGTGGGCCAGTACCTCGTGCAGCTCGCCGACGCCGGGACGGTGCTGCTGACCGAGCTGCCCGAGGCCCTGAGGTTCGACGTCGTCGTCCGGGACGAGCTGACCGCACGCCGCACGCGCCGCGCCCTCGAGGCCGCCCTGGAGCGCTGCCTGCCCGGCACCGTCTCGGCCATGACCTGGCAGACCGAGCCGCTCGGCGCCGAGGCCGGCGTGGCCTGACGCCTCGGCACCGTGGGGCTAGAAGGCCGTGATGGTCCAGCTCGCCGTGTGGGCCTCGCCCGGAGCGAGCAGCACGAGGTCGTCGCCCGAGTTGAACGCGTCCGGCGGGCAGGTCATCGGCTCGACGGCCAACCCGACACGGTCGTTCTCGGGCTCGGGCCGGTCGGCGGTGTGCACCTGCACCCAGGGCAGCTCGCGACCCCACGACATGGTGACTCCGTGGCCGTCGCGCGCGGTGACCGTGGCGGTGACCCGCGCCTCCTGACCGGGGTCGCCCGGGCCGTCGACGCCGTCGGCCGTGACGAACGCGAGATCGGTGAACGCGTGGTCGACGAAGAGGTCGTCGATCGGGTGCCCGTCGCGGAAGTCGAAGCCGTCGCGGTCGCCGACCGGCCGCGTGCCGACGGGCACGAGGCGGTCGTCGGTCACCTCGAGGTAGCTCGCGGCGGGCAGCGTGAACGGCCAGTCGTCGACGCGGCCCTCGCCGGCGACGAGGTAGGGGGGGGGGGCGGTGCCGTAGGGGGCGACGCCCGTGCCCGCGTTGCGGGCCGTGACGGTCGTGGTGAGCCCGGCCTCGCCCAGCTCGTAGACGACCGAGAGGGCCAGCCGCCACGGGTAGCCGTCGCTCGGCACGAGCACGAACGAGGCCGAGGCCCGCGCGGCCTGGGCCTGCTCGATCGTCCAGTCGGCCCAGTGCACCAGGCCGTGCAGGGCGTGCCCGCGTTCGACCTCGTTGAGCGGCAGCTGGTGCTCGACGCCGTCGCGCTCGTAGCGTCCGTCGGTCACGCGGTTGGGCCACGGGGCGAGCAGGGCCCCGCGGAAGCCGGGCCGCACCTCGTCGGCGGCGAACGGCACGACCAGGTCGCGGCCCTCGAAGGTGAGCGTGCGAAGCGTGGCGCCGACACCGGCGATCTCGGCCCGGTAACCGGCCCGCTCGAGCACGACCTGCGCGCCCGAGACCGGCACCGGAGACGTGACGAGCCTCGCGGTCGGCGGTGCACCCGGCGCGGGCTCGACGACGGGGGGCGTGGTGCCGGGCGGCGGCACGGAGGCGACGGGGGTGGGCTCAGACATGCGCGGGCTCTCCGAGAACGGACGCGGACAGGAACGGGTTGCGGAAGCGACCCTCGGGGTCGACCGACTCGACGTGGGCGGCGAAGTCGCCGAGACGCGGGAACACCCGGCGCAGCTCGGCGTGCGTGGCGGTCGAGACCTTGCCCCAGTGCGGGCGGGCGTCGAACGCGCCGAGCACCCGCTCGATCTCGGGCAGGACGGCGAGCACCTCGTCGGGACGGCGGTGCCAGGTGAAGTGGAAGGCAACGCTCTGACGTCCACCGCTCGGGCTGATCCAGGCGTCGTCGGGGGCGATCGTGCGGATCTCGCTGACCATCAGGACGTCGGCGAAGGTGTGCGCGATGCCCCGCAGCCCCTCGATCGCGGCCGCGGCGTGCTCGGCGGGGATCAGGAACTCGCTCTGGATCTCTTCGCCGGCGCTCGGCGTGAAGTCGAACCGGAAGTGCGGCAGGCGCTCGAGCCAGGGGCCAGCCACGCCGCCCTGCTGCGTCACGGCCGCGGTCTCGGCCCCGGGGATCATGTGCGTGGTGGCGTCGGCCCGCACCGCACCGAGGTCGCGGAGGTCGAGACCGACCTCGTCGCCGACCCGGTGCTTCGACCAGACCTGGTCCACCCCGTCGCCGTCGTACCGCGTGAAGAAGCTCAGGCTGTAGGCGCCGGCGAGCACGGCGTCGAGGTGCTCGAGGGCGGCCGCCCAGGGCAGGTGCTCGTGGATGGTCTGCTCGACGTCGAAGGTCGGCACGGTCTCGAGCTCGAGGGTCGTGACGACGCCCACGGCGCCGAGCGAGACGACGGAGGCGCCGAACGCGTCGTCACCTCGGCGGACGGTCTCGAGGCTGCCGTCGGCGCGCACGAGCTCGACGGCGCGGACGCCCGCCGACAGGGCGGGATTGCCGACCCCGGAGCCGTGCGTGCCGGTCTGCACCGCACCGGCGACCGAGATGTGCGGCAGCGAGGCGAGGTTGTGCAGGGCGAGCCCGTGACGCTGCAGCTCGGCCGCGAGGGCGGCGTGCGTCGGGCCCGCGCCGACGCGGACCGTGCCGGTGGCCGAGTCGATCTCGACCGGGGTGACGAGTGCGTCGAGCGAGACGAGGGTGCCGTCGGTGTCGGCGACGCGGTTGAACGAGTGACGCGAGCCCAGGGCCTTGACGCGACGGCTGCCGGTGACTACGTCACGCAGCTCGTCGAGGCTCGTGGGGCGACGCAGGTCGGTCGTCGAGTACTCGACGTTGGCGGCCCAGTTCTGCATGGAGACTCCTTCGGCTCGGGGTGCTGCGTCGAGTCTAGGCGAGCGGCCTGACGGTGAGTGAGCGCTCACTCGACTCGGGCGCTGGCCTGCCGGCCGAGCAGGGGACCGAGGCGCTCGGCGGCGTCGGTCAGCACCTGCGTGTACTCGGCGAGGCCGAAGTCGAACGGCAGCTCGACGATGAGGTCGTCCACCTCGCGCATCGCAGCGTTCTCGTGCAGCTGCTCGGCGATCCACTCGGACGGGCCGACCAGGTCGCGGTCGAACATCATGCCCCGGGGCCCGTGGGCCACGGTCGTGCGGTCGCGACGGGACGACGCGTAGGCCTCGTAGGCCGCACGCTGCTCGGCGGTGGCCGTGTCGGTGGGCAGGACGACCGCGCCCTTGGCGACCCGCGCCTCCTGACCCGCGGGGTGGACCGCGCGGAAGGCGCGGATCTGCTCGAGCTGCGACGCGGCGAAGCGGGTGGGCTCGATCGGCCCGGGCCCACCGGCGAAGCTGACGTTGCTGATCAGCATGCCGAGGCCCTGCCGACCCGCCCACTCGGCCGACCGCGGGCTGCCCGCGCCGTACCAGACGCGGTCGGCGAGACCGGGGCTCTGTGGCTGCACCCGCCCGGTGTAGACCTCGATGCCCTCGGTGCCCTCGAACGTGCTGACCTGCTCGCCCCGTACGAGCGAGAGGAACTTCTCGACCCGGCCGTACGAGAAGTCCTGGTGGTCGGCGGCGTCGCCGTAGAGGTGCGGGGCGATCTCGTCGTAGCCGCGGGGCTCGCCGACGCTGACGCCGAGCTGCAGTCGCCCACGTGAGAGCACGTCGACCGTGCCCCAGTCCTCGGCGAGGCGGAACGGGTTCTCCCAGCCGAGCGGCATCACGGCCGTGCCGAGGGTCAGGCGCGAGGTGCGCTGCGCCGCGGCCGAGAGGAACGCGACGGGCGACGAGATGCCGAACTGGAGGTGCCGCGTGCGGGTCCAGCCGCCGTCGAGACCCAGCGCCTCGGCCCGCTCGAACAACTCGAGCCCCTGCTCGAGGCCGACGGTCGGGTCGTCGCCCTCGAAGGCGCCGATGGTGAGGAAACCGAGACGGCGCAGCGGCCTCGCGGTGGCGGACGGAGCGGGCGACGAGGAGGCAGTGGTCACCGGTCGAGCCTAGCCAGACGACGCGAGGCCCCGGCCTGCGTCCCCCGGTCCGCGCTCCCGGCCCGTGTCCCCCCCCCCCCGAGCCCGCCCGCCCCCCCCCCGGGGGGCCCCCGCCCGCCGCTCGAGGAGGCCCGATGCGCGACGCCGCCCCACCCGCCCCCCGCACGATCTCGGCGGCGTACGCCCTGTGGATCGTCGTCGTCGTCCTGGGCGTCGTCGGTGCCGTCCTGCTGATGCTGTTCGGTGGGCCGGCGCGGGTGTCGACGTCCGGTGGGGCCCTGGCGAACCCGCGCGGGGCCGACATCGCCGGCGGGGTGTTCGCGATCGTGGTCGCCCTGGTGCAGCTGGCGGTGGTGCGGGCCATGCGCGACGGGCGCCGTTGGGCGCGAACCGTGCTGCTCGTGCTGACCATCCTGCAGGTGCTGGGCGGCGTGAGCGGAGCGAGCGGCGGCGGGGTGCTCGAGTGGGCGTCCGTCATCTGCGCGCTGATCGCCTGCCTGCTGATGCTCGTGCCGTCGTCGACGGCGTTCTTCGAGCGGCACACGCGCTAGGCGCACCGGCACCCCGCGACCTCGCGAGGAGGCGCGGGTCGTCAGGTCAGGAGGCGCGGGTCGTCAGACCGAGCGGCCCCGACCCCGGGCGCGCAGCACGTCGACGACGACCGCGCCGACGACGGCCCCGGCACCGAGCAGGGCGAGCACGGTGCTCGACCGGACGAAGTCCGAGCGGCGACCGCGGGGCAGGCGCCCGGCGGCGAGGTCGTGCAGCAACTGGCCGGACGCCGCGAGGCAGGCCGACTCGGCCTCGGCGTCGTGCAGGGACCAGTCGGGCACCGACACGTCGCCGATCACGCTGACGTCACCGTCGTCGGCGTCGAACCAGACGTCGATCGGGGCCCGACGTGGGCCCGTGATCGTCAGCACACGCGACTGCCAGCCGGCACGACGGATCGCACCACCCGGCACCTCGTCGCCGACCCACGAGTGGACGACGCGCAGGCGCCCGCTCTCCTCCGCGGCGGCCAGGTCGAGCGCACGCCGCAGCCGGTCGACGAACGGCGGACGGTCGGGTTCGGGCAACGAGATGGTCGGCAGGCCTCGGTACATGCCGACAGTGTGCCCCGCCCGCCTGGACGCCGCCGCACCCGCCGGCCCCCGCACCCGCCGTCGCCGCCGTCGCCGGCGTCGGCGTCGCCGCCAGCCCGCCACGCAGTAAACATGCCGCCACGCAAAAAGAGGGCGGCATGTTCACTTCGTGGCGGCGAGAGCAGGAGGCGCGGGTCGTCCGGCACCCGGCCCTTGCGGACCGGCGTGGCCACGACCTACCGTGGCGGGGTACCCCGTCGCGAGAGCAGGCACCGGTGCGGCCGACACACCGGCCGGTCGACCGCCCTCGCGGGCACGGGGGCCCACCGCACAGAAGGCAGAGCGTTGCGTCTCATCACCGGTACTGCGCCCCTCGCGCAGCAGTCGCCCTCGCACTGACGCCACTCCCGTCCGCCCCGTGAACCGGGCGCCGCCTCGCTCGAGGCGCCGCGCCTCCGGCCGGGTCGCTCCCCCGCCGCAGCCGACCTCCGTCGCCGGCGAGGGACGGGTGGTCGTCGTGCTCCGACACCATCCACCGGGCGCCCTCGTGCCCACCATCACCACCCCCTCCATCGTCCTGTCCGCCCTCCCGTTCTCCTGGCCCGACGGCTCGGGGGTGTCGCCCCCCTCTCGCCCGCGTTCGGGCGTGGCCGCACCGGCCTCGTCGGCGCGAACGGCGCGGGCAAGTCCACGCTCGTCCGGCTCGTCACCGGCGACCTCGTCCCCACCGGCGGACGTCTCACGACCACCGGCGAGGTCGACCTGCTCCCGCAACGGCTGCGGTCCCGCGCCGACGACACCGTGGCCGACCTGCTGGGGGTCGGCCCGCGCCTCCTCGCCTTGCGGGCGATCCTCGCCGGCGACGCGACCGAACGGCAGTTCGAGCTGCTCGCCGACGACTGGGACGTCGAGTCCCGCGCCGCCGCGGCCCTCGCCGGCGTCGGGCTGAGCGGCCTCGACGGCGGGACCGGCAGCACCGGCACCGTCCTCGACCGCCCGGTGTCGACGCTGTCCGGGGGGCAGGCCGGGCGCGTCGCGATCGCCGGCGTGCGCTTGCGGGGCCGGCCGCTCGCCGTGCTCGACGAGCCCTCGAACGACCGCGACCGACGCTCGCGCGGCCTGCTGCTCGACGTCGTCGACCGCTGGCGCGGCACGCTCGTCGTCGTCAGCCACGACCGCGAGCTGCTCGAGCACGTCGACGAGATCGCCGAGCTGCGCGACGGTTCGATGACCGTGTTCGGCGGCACCTGGTCGGCCTACGAGCAGCAGCTCGCGGTGCTGCAGGCCGCGGCCGAGCGTGACGTCCGGGCCGCCGAGCAGGTGTTCAAGGCCGAGCGGAGGCAGCGCATCGAGGCCGAGACGACCATCGCGCGGCGGGCCAAGGCGGGAGCCAAGGCCGGCGAGTCGATGCCGAAGATCATGGCGAACCAGCTGCGCGGCCAGGCCGAGGCGTCGGCGGGTTCGCTGCGCAGGGCACACGCGTCGTCCGAGCAGGAGGCGCGGGTCGCGGTCGACACCGCCGAGCGACGCCTGCGTCGTGACGACACGATCGTGGTCGACCTGCCGGACCCGGCGGTCCCGGCCTCCCGGCGCCTCGCCGAGCTGACCGTGCGGGGACGCACCGTCGTCGTCCAGGGGGCGGAACGCGTCGCCGTCGTCGGCGACAACGGGTCGGGCAAGACGACGCTGCTCGAGCAGCTCGTCGGTGCGCCGGACGCGCGGCCGCATCCGCTGCCCGACACGCACGCCGTCGCGCTGACCGGTCGGGTCGCCCACCTCGGGCAGGAGAAGGACTCGCTCGACGACGCACTCACGGTGCTCGAGAACGTCCGGCGGGCTGCCTCGGACGTTCCTCCGCGCGAGGTGCGCAACCGCCTCGCGCGGTTCCTCATCAGGGGAGACGTCGTGGACCGGCTCGCCGGGACCCTCTCGGGCGGCGAACGGTTCCGGGTCGCGCTGGCCGGACTGCTGCTCGCCGACCCGCCGCCCGAGCTGCTGGTGCTCGACGAGCCGACGAACGACCTCGACATGGCGAGCACCGACCACCTGCTCCAGGCGCTGCGCGGCTACCGCGGGGCACTCGTGATCGTCAGCCACGACGAGGCCTTCCTCGAGCGGCTCGGGCTCGACGCCCGGGTCGAGGTCCGCTGAGGCGGCGCCGGGCCGGGCGCCCGCCCGCCAGCCCGCCACGAACTAAACCCCCCGCCACGAGAAAAAGTGGCGGCATGTTTACTTCGTGGCGGCGAACGCAGGGAGGTGTGGCGCAGCCCGTCGCACGACGCCAGGACGTGGTCACGACGCCACGACCAGTCCTGGCGCTGTGCCCATCTCCTGGCGGGGAACGCAGGAGGCGCGGGTCGGGCCGCCGACACAGCCCGCCCCCGTCACACGCTTGGCACGGAGGCCCGCAGGCAGTTGACTGTGTCCCCCCGCCCGGCCCGCACCGCCGGCACCCCACAGCACACCCGTTCCCGG